>JALZGI010000025.1 GCA_030861105.1 Thermoproteota archaeon | reverse complement strand
GCAATATGCAGTAAAGACTGTGCAATATCTTTGAGGAAAGCTCTAAATTGTTAAATAAGGCTTGGTTATCTTTGCCTGGGACGTCTTCTGTTTTGATTTTGGTTATCTTGATAGTCGCCTCCTCGACTTTATCTACGCATTCCGAGTTTATGAATGACTACTATGTATTTGGATCCCCTCAACTACAGTTACAACCACAACAACAACAACAAAACACGGGTCTCTCCTTATCAACTTTAGCGAGTCAGGGTTCTCCATTATTAGGAGATCCTACTGCTCCCGTTACCATAATCGATTTCAGCGACTTTCAGTGTTATTTATGTGCCAGATATGTAAAGGCTACTGAACCATTAATTAATCAAACATATATTCAATCAGGAAAAGTCGCATTAGTTTTTAAACATCTTCCTAATCGAGGATCCGATTCTTTTGGAGCGTCGCTTGCAGCTCAATGTGTTAATGATCAAGGAAAGTTTTGGCAGTTTCATCAACTATTGTATAAGAACCAAAAGCCTATTGACTCGGGATGGGTTAGCAATGATAATCTCAAAAAATTGGCTTCCCAGATCACTGGTTTAGATATACAACAATTTGAAGAGTGTTTTAAGAATGGAAAGTATAAAGATTTTGTAGAAAAGGATTTGGCTTTAGCTTCTTCACTTGGGTTTCAAGACACTCCATCATTTCTAATCGTAAACAGCAAAGATGGTTCTAATCCTCAAGTCCTAAAAGGCGCTCACCCGTTCCTTTCATTTAAAACAATAATTGACAATAAACTTAAAGATTGAAGGTGACGATTAATAACATTGTCATATAGGACTTGATTAATAATGGCAGATAATAATGCGACAGAATGGATGCTAATCAACCTAAAGTACAGGGGTAAATGCATTGTATGCGGTAAAGAGATAACCTCGGGACGAGCACTTTGGTCTAGAGCTAGAAAATCTATCAAACATCTTGATTGCGCTGTGAGTGCTACAAACAAATCCTCTAATCATGAAGAGACTGAATTCCACAGGCAAAAAACACCCAGCCAGAGGCGTTGTAGGAAAACCATAGTTCAGAGATGTTTTATTTGCGGAAAGGAAGAACCCGATGAGGATGAATATGATACTAGCGAATATCCATATCTAGTAGGAAGTAAATCCCAATCCTATATTTGTAAGTCATGTTTGCAGAGAGATGATGCATTTGAAGCATATCGACAGGCCTTTCTTCAAAAAATTAAAAGATATATGAAATGAGCGTATTTTAAACACTAAGCATGCCGGGGTCACGTTCATGCTGGTGCATTAACTTATTACCATTAGTGAGTTCTGGTCCTTTTCAGGTTATATTAAAATATCCTCCCGAGGAAAACATAGATAACTAGGATTTCGACAGTATTGAAGCTGATATAAAAGACAAACCCTTTAGTGATCAAGTTACTTTTATACTATCCGCCCTGGGCATGATAATATGGAAAATAAGAATTTGGCTATCGCTGAGTTTTCCGCTCCCAATTGGATAAACGGGAATCGTATTAATGAATTAGTAAGAGAAACAGTTTCAAAATATGTAACTGTGTTAGAAGTAATCAGCGTCAGCAGGTTTGGCTATTGATTGACGATTATCCGGATCAGATCATTTCAAATTACAACCATTCTCTTATTCCCTATAGCAAAGATAACATACAAAACACATTGGAGAGTTTCAATCTTTGTCCATAAATCATCAGTATCCGGTCTGCTTTGTCCTTTCTTATTTCCAAGTCTTTAATCATCCTTCGAATAAGACCATCCAGTTCCTCTATCTTTATCATAGTCAAACCATACGGTTGAATGTTAGGATCGCTTTCTACATTAATGGTTCCAATCTGTAAAAGCAATTTGTTTCAAGAAATTTTTCAACCTCCTCTTTGTTCATAGCGGGTGTCCCAGGAATGGCGCTTATGATCTTCGCATTCTTCGTTTGAAATGCACACACAAAAGAGTTTCTGCGACTACAGTAGTAATATAGAAAATATTTGTAGCAAAATATTTTTGCAGCGAAATGCAGTATCGAATTAAAAAATGAACATTCTTGCAGATAAAAACGTTGCTGTTAAGCTGAATGTACTGTCCGATTGTGATCCATCAACTCGGTCTCGTCCTTGAATTTCTTTCCACATTTAGCACATTTAGGTTTTCTACCAAAGAAATTGAATTTCATTGGATCGTGATCTAATGGTATTAATGGTTTTTAATGATTTCATTTATTGTTCTTATAATTTTATTGAATATGGTTTTCAGTCCCTTATCCTACCCTTTTCACCTTTGAACCAGAATTAGGATACAAATTATTTCTCTTTTAGAACAGGCATTTGTTATATCATTGCTGCCTATGTCGTGGTTGGACCTTTCACTAAATGAGTATTGGAGAAAATGGTTTTTCATTTACACCATTCAGTTAATTTCAATGCTTTACAGATTCTGTTTATTTTTTCTACATTTTTCTATTTAATGTAAATGATGTAGAAACTTGAAACTTTTCTCGTATTAGTTGCAGTTTTTCAGTAATGTGAGAAATATCCATTTGTTTTTCATACAATACATCGGAATACTTCCATAATCCATGTCTCCCCTGTAGTCATGTTAGTGACATAAGGTGGGTATATTTTTCAATTTTTTAGATGTATAGTCCATTTAGGCGAAATATCTTCTAATGTTAGTTCTTGCACTGGTGATGATATTTACTCGTCATGTAAATTACTATCTGAACAATAAATCAAAACAAGGCGAAATGGTTTTACATAAAAAGAGGAAGAGTGGTTGTTATTATTGTACTGTAACTGTACTAACCAAGAATAGATGCAGCGTACAGAAGTATACATAGTCTCCTGGTTCTGTGGGCATTGTCACAAGTTTGCTTGGTTGATCTGCACCGACTATTCCTGTATCAAATTTACCATCGGGGGTTGCGGTATCAGGATTTCCAGAAGTCGCTGTATGAAGGGCATTGTCTTGGTTATATCCCATATTACTGAAGCACCTGGAGACACAGTGATTTGGTCTGGTTTATAGCCCTGACCACCAATGGCCGATGAAGAACCAAGTGGCATAACAACAGTATTTTGTGCACCACTGCTGCCACCATCTGCTGTGCTTGTAGCATTAGTTGCATTTGTTCTCTGTGCTAACATTTCAGAAGGACTTAAACCAGCAAATGACATCGCAAATAAGAATTATCATTGGAATTTCTATGGTTAGCAAATCATACACTTAGTTAATGAGATAAAGAATATAACATTCAAAATCTACTCGACTATTTGATTTTTAGCTTAATCTTATGGTAAATGTGAACAACAGCTACAATTTATCCCATACGATGACAAGAAAACTCTAGTAATGGATGTTGTTTGCAGACTGTCTGCATCTAATCCCTAATAAGCGTGGTGTACCATAACCATATAATAAATTGATAGTAACTGGTGTTTAGCCTACCAGAAATTAATTAAAAGCAACTATTACCATTTGCCACGTAATGCCCTAGATCAGTATGATACGGATAAAGGGAATCACTATTTCACATCTGCAGTAGTTTTCTTTTCTTTATTTTTTTCAGGATCTTCAGCATCTGGTCTTGTATCATGTAGTTTATCATAGTTTGCTTCGTAACCTGCACAGCATCCATGAGGGGCTATAACATCTAAAACTTTTCCTAGAACATCAGGATCGCTATCTTCTACAAGCATACATTTCCCACCGCTGGCATTTATCCAGTATATACAGTTGTAGCAGAAATACCCTTCATGTAGGT
>JALZGI010000016.1 GCA_030861105.1 Thermoproteota archaeon | reverse complement strand
GATGTGCTCAAACGCCTTCTCGGCGGGGTCGAACTCGAGGATGGATGGGCACGCTTCGGATCTATAGTCGATGCCGGTGGACAGGGAACCAACCATTGGTTTCGGGTGACGCTGTGCGAGGGCCGTAACCGTGAGGTCCGGCGCCTGTGGGAATCACAGAGGATCACAGTGAGCCGGCTCATACGGATACGCTATGGGTCCGTGGTCCTGCCTCGAGATAAACACCCTGGAGAGGGGTGGGAATTAACAGAGGCTGAAATCCAGGCGCTTGAACCGGGCGATAAGGAGATTTTATGAAAGTCCGGTACATAAATCCTCTGCATGCTCTTCACTTTTAACCTAAGCAGCCAGGATAGGCAGTCTGCGAGTGTCTACCGATCGGCCGATCCGTTTGAACTCTATAACCAGCTTACATTGATGCGTTCTGGTTTCGAGGCTGACTACTGGGTTGCGCCCCTTCTACGTTACTATGAAAAGTACAAAACGAGTGAGTTGCTAAGGTTTCTGTATCTTCTGGATGCAAAGTTCTCTAAAGAGATTGAAACGGCAGCCGATCAAAATGCCCTGTTTGCTTCTCCCGTATTCAAAGTGGAGACTCATGATCTTCTGCGGCTTCTTTCGGGCGGTATTTATGGCCGCCGCTATGGACGATATATCCTGTTAAAGATCGACCTTGCCTATCATGGGCATACAACCAAGTTCTCTCCGCCTGAAACCATAAGCATTGAGCATATTCTTCCCCAGACACCAGAGGCAGGTAGTCAATGGGTCTCTGATTTCACCGAACAGGATAGAGAAAAATGGACGAATCGGCTCGGCAATCTCATTCTCCTGTCTCGGCGGAAAAATACCGCGCAAAGCAATTTCGACTATCTACAAAAGAAAGAAAAATACTTTAAGAAGAATGTCGAGCTTTTCAGCAACTCGGTCAGAATTTTCAACACATTCAATACTTGGACTCTCAGAGACTTGCAGAAGAATCAAAAGCAAACACTTGCAAAGCTGTTAGCTTTATATGGAATGACACTCAACGATGACGAATTGAATAGAGCGGTGGAGTAACTGTTTTTGAATTGGGTTATTGAGATTATGCCCCATCAACATAGTCTTGGATATGACAAGCAGCAAGGGGCCTGACAAGCAGCAAGGGGCCAGGTCTTGCATTGACACATCTTGCCTAACATTCCGGTGGAGTGGGACGCCGCAAAAAGCGCGGCGCCGCTCACCTTTCGTTAGGCGCCAGTGATGCACGATGCAGCTCTTCAAAAGATATCCGCAATCGATCTATCCGACTCGCAGAAGAGCGCAGGCATCATCTCGAAACGGAGCACCCAGAAATGACAGGCCAAATCCCTCGGATTGCAGAAACCCTTGCTAATCCTGACAAGATTATTCGGTCGAGGACTGATATGACTGTCGAGCTGTTTTACAGGTACTACCAATCAACGCCTGTCACAAGCAAGTTCTTATGCACGGTTGTCAAAGTGTCACCAGGTGATCTCTTCATCATTACAGCCTACTATACCGATACCATGAAAAGAGGTGAGGTTCTATGGGAGAGGAAGTAAGAGTGTGGTATGACGAGGAAGGGGATTATCTTGAGGTACTGTTTGAACGCGAAAAAGGTTACTTTCGGGAAACTAGTAACGACGCGGTCATGGAAAAAGTGGATGAGGAAGGGCGTATTATCGGTTTTTCTATCCTCAAGGTGAGTGCCTTAAAGGGCCAACCTCCATTGGCCGTGACTCTAAAGACGCACCGCGCCTAACAAGTCGGTCGAGACAGACGCGCCAGAAAGCAGCGCACCGCTCACCTTAATCGTTAGGCCCGGAAGGAGCATTAGCAATGACTGAATTACTTGAACGTGTGATAGCGAAAGTGAAGATGCTCCCCGAAGCAGAGCAGAACACGATCGCCACGCTTATCCTTGAGGAACTCGAAGACGAAGCACGATGGGAGGCAGCATTCGCGCGTTCTCAGGATGCTCTCGCCAAACTGGCAGCAGAAGCTTTGGCCGAGGATAGTGCAGGAAGAACACAAGAGCTTGACCCGGATGCGCTGTGAGGTCACGTACCACGGAGCGCTTCCGCAG
>JALZGI010000604.1 GCA_030861105.1 Thermoproteota archaeon | reverse complement strand
TCGTATAACCGAGCGATCAATTTCAAAAATGAGCTTTTTCCAGAACCGCTCCGACCCACTATGGCAGTGATTTTTCTGGGCCGTATTTCAAGGTTTATTGCAGAGAAAACAGAATGGTTATCTTTCTCATAAAATAATGAAAGATTTTGAAATTCTATTCGGCCATTTACTATCTTTAGTTGAGATGGACTCTCGCGCTCCAGAATAGAAGAGGGAGTATCTAAAACTTCCTGTATATGTTTTACTGCTACTATACTTCTATAATGATCGTTCATGACCTGTGTAAACCTACGAATCGGTGCGTATGCGAACAGGACAAAACTCGAAAAGATAACCAGATTGCCAACAGTCATGCTGCCATCCAATACTTTCATGCCACCTAGCCACCAAGTTATTCCTACTCCCAAGCTTGTCAAACCCCAAGCAAAGCCCATCATCATTCCATAATACCTCTGGCTTCTCACCTGAGCTTGTTCGACTTTTTCACCTTGATTTGTCAGCTTTTGGACTGAAAGTGTCTCAGCATTTGAGGTTTGAATTGTTTCAAGCCCGTCCAGGTTCTCTTTTATCAGCATTGTAAGCTTTGCTCGATTATTTCTTACCTTTCGTGATGCTGTATGTATTCTTGATTGAAAAACCCTCATAAGCATAAGCTGGACCGGCAATATTGAAAATGATATTAAGGCAAGAATTGGGTCAATAATTAAGAGCAACAAAAGAGGGTAAGATATACGAACGATATTTGCTGCGGCCCTTATGATGGCGCCTTCTATAAAGGGCCTCACAGAATTTGTATCCACAATGGCTCGGTTTAGAAGATCTCCAGATCCATATTTCGCATGAACATCAAGCGAAAGAAACTCCATTTTCTGTAATAGTGCTCTCTGTAGGTGAAATACAAAATTTCTGCTAATTATAGCTCTTGAATAATATCTTTGGTATGCGCTAATACCATAGCCTATAGCTACAATCGTTAAGGTAATAATTGCAAAGTTAAGAACTTGATCTCGGGATTGCCCTAGTTCAATAACCCCGTAGAACCATACGCGTTTATTCCCATGGTCGACTCCATTTGAAAAAATATTCAGTCCGTCTATTAAAGCCCCTGTAATTACAGGAATTTGCATAGGGATTATTAAAAAAAGGATAGCCCAAATTATCGCTAAAACTAATTTGATTCTATATTTTTTTAGGTGTTTGAGTGCGAACTTTGTAGGCGATGAGGATGCACTCATTACAAATTATATCACAGATTATAAGTCTATTGATTTGATTCGATAAACTCGACAACAGTTTTTAGTCTCTGTTTTTTGTCGTCAATGGAAGAGATCACAGGAATGTCGGAGTTTTCTCTGAACTCCCTAATGTACAAAGGAGAGGATGTCAATGCGCCTGAGACAGCAATAATCTTATAACCCATTTTCTTTAAACAAGAAGACGTGTATAACGCAGAAGGGGCAGTCTCAGCCGTAACTATAACACCTTTAGCCAGGTCTTGAATAAAGGGATCGGTTAACAACATAGCAGTTTCTCTTTGAAGGATACCGTCTGCAATTTCGACAAACGTTACATCTGGATTTGTGTTGACAATGTCTGTTAACATGGTTTTAAACAAATCTATTAATTCATCTCTGTCACACTTGTATGTAGAAGGAAATCCATATTCACTAAAATCAACAGTTGATACAGCTGTGGCTGCCCTCATCTCATCTTGATCTCTGTTGGAAACACTGCCCGTTAATTTGCAGGCTGCTACTTTGAACCCTGCCTCAGATAATGACTTAATTAATTTTCGACATGTCGTTGTTTTTCCTGAATTCATACCTGAGCCCACTATGAGTATTAGATTTTTTAATCGGGCAGAAGGTTCGGCCTTGCGAAATCTCAAATCTTTCAAATTTATTCTGTGATATGAACCATTTATCATCTTCAGATAACCTACGAATGAGACTCTCGTTGGTTTGCCAGCAGAATGGTGCATTGATTTGACCGATCCAACCATGCCGGCAGCGGTCAAAACCGACAGGTCTTCCACTCCATTCACCTCACCTTCGTATGCATCGGTTGCATATCTATTTCCAAATACACCTACGAGCAGCTCTCCAGCATATAAACGGAATCTCTTGTTGTTGGTTGTTATGATAGATTTATGCCTTCCCAGACGCAATACCTTGAAAATAGCTAAATCTCCAACCCGGGGACTGAAAGTGCGATCACCATCACTATTCGCAGTTTCAACTTCAAACACATTATTACCGTTTAGTGGTATCAACCTCGTAGCCCATGACCATTTGATTCTTTCATCAAAAGCAGATATTTGATAAAGAGCATTTTCCTTCTTCTGAGAAGCTAGCATGGTCAAATTTAATAGAGTTAGAACAGGGTAACTTAATAATAAGACTTTAAAACTACTTCTCTAAGCAAAAATTAGTTAATTTTTGGATCTAGATCAAAGTAAGTGTAGGCAAGGATAGATATTTTCTATAAAAACATACAACTAATTTGATAGACTTCCTTTTGCTAATACTATGATATCTGCTTCTGATAATGATCTGGTGGGAGGAGGTTGTTGTTCTCATGAGGAAGTTATCAATTATTATACTAAAAATAAACCATTTGAAGAAAATAAACCGGTATCTCACACCGATTTGAATTTGTTCGAGATGCAGAAACATAATACAACTTTCTCTTGACTTGGTCGGTTATTTATCCAGCTGTTGCATTCAACTTGATTAAATTGCCAAAATGTATTCCACCATCATTGCTTGCTATAAAGTACGGGTTTCTTTCTCCGGATTTATCATCCCAGAATGTGATGAATACATCTCGCCCTTCCTCGGATATTGCTGGATTGTCAGAACGACCGTCAGGTGAATTACTTAGGTTTACTATGTTTTCGAATGTCGCGCCTCCGTCATTACTAGTCCTAAAGAGTATCTCAGGATGACCGGTACGATTGACATCCTCATGCCATATTATGTATACATTGTTACCGGCTGAAACCATTGTTGCAGCATTATCGATTCGTGGCATTGGTTGTATTATCTCTCCCTTAGAGATCTTGCTGTCTATCATAATTTCATTTCCAAACGTCCGACCCCTATCATTGCTTGCTTTAAAGTATATTTGGTTGGAGCCGCTTTTGTTGTTTATCCAGCTCACATATACATTATCACCCGACGCATCTAATCTCGCATCAAAAGAAGTTCCGTTACCTTCTGTCAACTTAGTCACATTTCCAAACGTCTTTCCGTTGTCTGTGCTTCTTATAAGAAATATATCCCAGTTGCCTGTTGATTTATTTGTCCACCATGTCACATATACGTTATCCCCAACAGCGCTTACTGGAGCAAATGCTGAATCAGAAAACATCGGTATCTCTCTGGTAGCGATTGCAATGTTTTTCTCGATAGATAAATGTCCACTAGACGGTAAGACCAACATGGCTGCTGTTAGCGTATAAATCGCTAAATGAACAGGCTTAAGG
>JALZGI010000565.1 GCA_030861105.1 Thermoproteota archaeon | reverse complement strand
GAATATCAGGGTGAAAACCCGCTAACAGTTAAAAGACTTCCCTCTAACTCTATGAATCATAAGAAGCGGAGAAATGAGCAAAGCTGGAATGGTAATAGCGATAAAGAACGTTTGGAATAGAGCAAGTACGGCGAGGCTTGTTCCGGCACTAATACCCAATAACGCCGAAAATATACTACCTGCGCAAGTCGGACAGCCTACGAATAATCCGCCGGTTAATCCAATGCTTTGGATAAATGGTGTCTTGTTTTTTGTCATCCTAGTATATCTAAAAATATAGATACTTAATGCGACGTTAAAGCCAACTAAAACTGAGACTGTGATGGCTAGGATAAAATTAATCGGTATTAGAAGAATTAAAAAGTGATTTGTCAGATAGAGAGTAAGCATGGGAACATAACCCGGGATATTACAACAGGGAATGACGTTAACCGAAGGAACTCTAATTCCCTGTTCTGCAAAAGAAACATTACTGTTGTAGACAAAGATCTGCGATAGAAAACCAAAGATCATCCCATACAATACCGAGGATATTATCATTATCTTTAGGTATTTATTATCCAAAAGTACCGTCGCAACGTAGTAGATTGTGTTCCTGCTTACTGCTCCTTTACTCTCTGCTATCAAAATTCTGTATAGCCCATATACTATTGATGCAAGTGACAAAAAGGTAATAGCTAAAACAGCATAAGCAAGATTTTCAAGTCCTGACACTCTCAGGGTTGTTTGCCAGGTGGGAGTGGTTAGGCGCGAATATATTGTAAAAGCTAGAATGAGAGAGACCAGGCCAATAAGGGCCATCCTGAAGCCACTATTACGAATATCTCTCTGCTCTTCTCTAAAATCCATATTACGTATAAAGACTTAATGCTGCAAAACCGAAATTAAATTTACCGAATTGCAAGAAACGGCTCGAGGTACAGGAGTCTAACGGAACAATGCATCATTATCAAGGGCATTTCTCAATAGCAGTTGGTTGAGACAATATTTTTGGGGTGTAAGCCTTAATTCTTAGCAATGTATATACATACTACATAATCATGCCACGTAGTCTTGAAGAGGATAACGACGAAGATTATATTCAGGCAAAAATAAGTTATGTAGGTTTTGCCGACCAACTAGGGTTAGAAGGAATAGTTATATTAAAGACATTTGAAGGAAGAGAGTTTCCTATGCGTGCTTTTTCTGGCGAGGTAGCCAGACATATATCACGATTTCAGGGTGGCGACAAAAATATGATCCCTACGATATACAATTTGGTTGAGGAGATAGCAGTCACTCAGGATCTATTGCTTATAGAGGTGAGAGTATACCAAAGTGGTTCAGTTCTACGTGCAAACCTACACTTTAAGAGCAGAAGAGATAATTTGGTTTTAAGAAATTATCGCGCATCGGATGCAATTGCCCTAGCGGCCTACTATGATATACCAATTAAGGTACGAAAAAGTTTGTTTGAAGAAGCAATAGAGCAATAACAGAATAACGATGCTTTTAGATCAAGTTACTACTTCTGATATCTTCTTTTCTGCTATTGCGTTCTTGACTTCCATAGCGATCCTTCTACCTACACCGAGCGTATGACCAAAGTAGTACTTAGTATATGGACTAGTGGTCGCCATAATTGGATTACCTGGAACCCTAAGTGAGACATCGTATATAACTAGGTCCAGATCTAGTGTAACAACCCCTTGTAATGAAATTGGTCCGATTATTCCAGGAGGATATTCCTTTTTGACAGCATTTGTAAATCTGTCACCTATTTTGAATACCCTTTCAAGTAATGACTCTCGTATGCTTGCAGGTGTATGACCTACTTCTATGTTTTGTATTCCTACATCAATCTCCATTTGCTGCTTGGCAGTTAGAGAAGTCGTAAAATCATGAAGATTTGTTTGTAACCTTCTTTCAATTCCAAGAAATTCTGTCTCCTTCTTCATCGGAGAGTAGAAAAAATTGAAGTTAAAATACGTCCCTACGATATATTCCTCAATCGTGGCATACTTAAGATCCTCCTCACTGATAACTCCTTGTTCGATTTTTGATGTTGCTTTCCTTTTATAATCTTCATATGAAGTTACAATAAAAAAAGCCCTTTCGAGCTTTCTCCTCGCTTCTTGTACTTTTACCATCGCCAGATTGTTTATTTGTGAGGGTTCTTCGTATATCCTTGGACGTCTAATCTTTGCTTCGTCAAGCAAGTGGTACTGATTTCTTTGAACTGAGCGCTCTTCTGCTCTTAATAATTCCCTGTTTCCAAAAATTGGAATTTGAAGTTTATTTTCTATATTATCATAGCCAACATACGCTGTAAATGCTCTATTTGCAACAATAATTGTATTTAAACTTCTTAATTTAGTCTGTACTTCTTCATCAACGATGCAGGAAAATTGATCCAAACTAATAATTTCGTCAGAGAGACGGGAAAACCTTCGGTATGGAATCTCCCTATCCCTTTGGCATATACATACAGTTTTGATGTTTTCATCCTTGGCCCCGTCCATAATCTCCAAGGCAGAATGACTACCGATTGTTCCAATCGAAATATTGTCTAAATCGTATTGATTAACGATATTTGTAATAACTTTGTTGCTTAACATGCGTATGGTATGCGTGCTAATGTATAAATCGCTTAAAAAGATTCAAAACAAAAATATTTGGTTTGTTGATTTGATAGATGCCTTATTTTCACTAAGACTAATAGACAAACGTATCAAGAAGATTTTAATGTTACACCATTTTATGGAACATATTGGTGGAATGGGATGAACAGATAAAGGCTCATCTCCTCTGGGTATGGGGCCAAGAGGAAGGTTTTATGAAAAGAGGGAAAGAGGGCATGCTAATTGTTACTGACAAGCGAATTGCTTTTGTCACTAAAACCAATATGAGTTACAGAGTACATGATGTTCACTCTATGAGACAGATCAAGAGGTTTAAAGAAGGTGAGAATATCTTCAGACCTCTGGAAGGATACGGGATAACGAATCTTAATGGTGATCTCAAAAAGAGCTCTGAGAACCTTGACATTCCGCTCAACCAAATACTAGATATTACTTCCGAAAAGAAGCGCTGGGCAACCCTACTTGCTGTAAAGATTAATCTGGGCCTCAGATCTAAAAAGTATAAGTTTTCAATTGTTAAGGGATGGGTGAAATATCCGTTGAAGGATCCAATTGAGTTTCAACATATTGATTGGTTCCCCCTCATCAGTTTCATAAGAGATCAAATTGAGACCCGTACCTAATAGAATTATAAACTTGAATATGCATATGAGAGGAGGTGAACGAAGAAATATAATACATCGAGATATAATGTTTTTCTTCTTGGAATTATATCTGAGAACAGTCGGGGTTACGAAATGTCAAAAAAATTATATATAGTAGGTGTTGGTCCTGGCTCCCCAAAGTATTTGACCGATATAGCCCGAGAAACCATCATTAAATGTAGTTATATTATAGGCTATAGGTACACTCTAAGAACTATTGAGACAATTATTGACAGGAGTAAGCAGAAAGTCTTTGAGGTTACACTTCAAAATCAAGATATTGTTTACCAGGATATTTACAGGCAGATGAAGAAAAACGAGTATTGCTTGGTTCCTTTTACCGGTGACGCAAGCTTCTCCGAATCCGAAGTGGTCGATAGACTACTAGAGATTTTCGGTGATGATAATGTGGAAATCATTCCAGGTATCAGTTCTATTCAAGTAGCAGCGGCGAGATCTAAGGTGCCACTTGATAAATCACATATTTCAACTCTTCATGTAACAGGAGATATAGAGAAGAAGAAAAAGGAACTAAGTGAGGCAATACATGAGGGAAAGAGCGCTATTTTGCTCCCTAGACCCTGGCCAAATGATCCAACGAAAAGGTTCATGGAGTCCGATATAGCCATGTTCTTGAAGAGCGCCGGAGTTAACACTTCAGCTCTTAACGCTTTTGTCTTTGAGAATCTAACAGACGTCGAGAATGAAACTATCTTCATAGGTAAAGTTAGCGAACTAGAGGGAATGGAATTTAGTGACCTATCTGTCCTAGTAATTGATCAAGCTAAGCG
>JALZGI010000067.1 GCA_030861105.1 Thermoproteota archaeon | reverse complement strand
AATCATGGCACCGACAAAAGCATTGACTAGAACAAGAATAAGGAATTGGTTTATGTTAGGCCGTAAACCTAGTTTTATACTTGGAGCATTGGTATTATCTTTGTTATTACCATTGCCCCCACTCCTGCTATCCTCTTTCAATTAAAAATTCACGGTTTTAGTAATTGTTATTAGTGTTAAGAACACATATCGTAACATATACACTTAACGATAAAAATATTGCTAAATTGGCAGAGGATGCAAACCTGTGAGTTCTGTCCTCCAAAAATTGCATGTTATTATCAATTGCTTGTCTTTATCTGTTTATACGGGTTTCTTTCGTTCCGCCAGCTATAAAATGTGATCAGGCTTACTTTTCCATTAGCGTATAATCTGACATATATTATAAAGACCATCAACAAACTGTGCAGCTCAAAGGTTCCACCTTCCTCAATCTTGCTGAAAGAATTTCTGCATTAATGCCTTCTTGGTAGATCCTAGTCTTTTTGTAGTTGGCCTTTCGTTCCCAACAACAACTAATATTGTCTATCTGGTGAGACCTTTTCTCCGTTTTCATTACATTTTCACTCTTCTACTCCTGTCTCTTCCTCCCCGTATTAGTAGAAGCAGAGACTGATTCAAAGAATGCATCTATAAAACTTGTATTAGCCTCAGTGCCTATTTGGATATTCAGTTTAAGTTTCAGTTTATGAAAAAATACCAAAAGGGACAAGAAAGGTTGAAAAAAAGGCTAAAGGTTTTTTAAATTTACTGATTTGGTGGGCTTAATGTCTATTAAAAGCCTATCTCCGACACGTGGACTATTTATCTTCTCATATTTTCTCCTAGGCATTGTAATCTGGATAGTTGTTTGTGAATATGTTTTGACAATTGTCTGAGGCTGAGATCTGAGAATTGCCTCCAAGATTGGCCTTATTTGTTCTTTCACATCTTTGTCTGCAATCGCTTGATCAATTGCCTCTAGCATCATTTGTTGTTGAGAGACGTTTTCAAGCTCTATATCTTCACTAAGCGTCATAGAAATACTTGAACCCGTATCCGTTATCTGGTTGATTTTGTATCGAATAACTGATTCCTCTTCCAAATCGGAAAGTGTATAAAACTGAGACTAATAAATCCTTGTAACTAAATGGACATATACCAATGAGAGACTCTCCAATGAGCAGTAATAATTTAGTGTTTATACATACTTTCTAATATACCACAATTTTCTCGCTTTTCCTATGAAGCACTTAAGAGTCTACAGCCTCACCCTTTAGCGTATCAACTTACTTATTGTTGTAGTGAGTTTTGAAAAGCAGTCTTTTCAAGGAGCAATTATATTAAGAGTTAGGTTGAGTAGTTCATTATATGAAAAGAAAGGCAATCTACGCACTGGCTATAGGCATTGCTATCGCGGCTGTGGTCGTACTCATCATGCCTCGTGTAACATCTCCCAGTGGCACAAGTTCTATCAGAGAAGAACAACCAGTAGATAGCCCAGAGAGTGACGATTTTGAGGGGATAAATATTTCCATTGAAAATATTACTGCTGAACGAGACCGAGAGAATGAAACAAATTTTCAAATCCAATTCGACGCTTTTAATCCTAATAAATCTACAGTAATATTAGAGGCAATAACGTACAATGTCTTTGCTAATAATACTCGAATTGTATCTGGAGATATAGGTGAGAAATTGGAAGGATTTGTGGCATCTCAAGAGTCGGTTTTTCCAATCATCGCCAATAGTACAATAACCCTGAAGGATTCCCATAACCTGCCTAGAGAGGAACTTACTGCGAAGAATCTGGAAGAAATACTCAATGGTCAACCACGCTATATAGTAAATGGAACATATTCATACAAGCAGACATCTAGTATTCAAGCAATAGGAGCAGACAGAGATTTTGAACTGACATTCCCATAGCATTTCAAGATAATATTACTATAGTAGGATTAAATTATCAATAAAGCATAATGGTTACCATGCAGTGTGTGCACTATGGCAGATACAATGTTTATGTACGCAGTAACAACGGGATTCTTTATTGGCCTAGTGGCCATTTTATTTGGGACAAGAGTACGCAGAAGTAGCAGAGGTGCTCCTGATTCAACAACGAATCGAAGCAGAGTAACGGTTCAATGAGTAATACTTGGGGAATCCCCGGAGTGATAATTATCCAAGGCTAGTTAGCCCGTCTGGCCCTCTTTTTTTCCACGTCCAAATAAAGCATCTAATGAGAAATTAGAAATTTTCCTTTCTCTGTAATAACATCTCTCATAATACTTACAGCTCAGGCATAAATCACATGGTTCGATGATTGGAATCTTAGATTCCTTTAGTAGGGTACTTAGAATTCTTGCTCTTCTTATAACATCCTCAAACATTTTGTTGTTTTTAGTAATAAAGAATTCTGAAGTATGACCCTCAGAAGTAATATAGATTAAAATACCATCAAGCTTGTTAAAAATAAATAAACAGGCATTAAGATATAACAGATCCCGTGGATGAGGAGTATCAGGTAGTTTAGTAACAAGCTCGAATCTTACAACAAACTGATTGTCTATTATTGTGTCAGCAGTACCACAAACTGATAAGTTATCAACTTTGTATTCTCCCTCCACGTTGCTGAATGAGCGTTTAACACTATCTCTTATGAGAATAGATACCTTTGAACTAGTTTTAGAATTAGGGACAGGATCTTTACGCTCAAAGTATGATAATCTAGTACATCGACATGCTTCAAGAACATGAATTACATCAGGGTTGTTATTATGGGAGACTTGATCTATATTGTCATAGATCTTATCGATTGTTTTTTCGATCATTTTACGTACATCCCTGTCTCCTATCATGTTCTGCCGATTGACAATTGAACTATATATGGGTATATGTCCTCATTATATCATATCAGTAAAATGGTAATTTGAGACATTTGATGCTCTCCTAGTAGTTCAACTTTGATCCTGATAGGTATTAAGATTAGGGTATTAATTTTGTGATTGCATCTAATTCCGGGTAAGAATGGGCACAATATGTCTA
The DNA here is from genome assembly GCA_030861105.1 of Thermoproteota archaeon. Lineage (GTDB taxonomy): Archaea > Thermoproteota > Nitrososphaeria > Nitrososphaerales > Nitrososphaeraceae > TH5893. Next base: position 4,457 of record JALZGI010000067.1, on the reverse strand, counting down.
TTACTAGAAGATCTACTCCTGATTAACTGAATGGTGACAGATAAAGGTTCCATTATTTTATCCTTGCTTTCTGAAATGGATCGGGAAGAATTGTATATTGTATGTGTGCTTGCACTGGCTTGACAATATTCGAATAGAATTGTTGAGATAGGTTCCAAGATTAGGTTATGGCTACATTCAAACTTTCTCGCATTGTTATGCGTATCCTGCTAGGCATCTATTTTATAGTATTTATTCCATCTAAATGTGAAAGCAACCAGAGATTGCCTGGTTAAAGATATCTGTTAATCATTGAATAAATTGGAACAGATTCTTCCTAAATTTATTTGGTCTTCCTATTATTGGAATAGGATATCCACAATTATTGCAGCAATTATTCTTATCGAGATTCCATGAGGTTATACTAAATCCAAACCGTTGAACGGCTATCGTATTACACACTGGGCAGTAGGTATGCTCCAACCTGTGTCCTGGAACATTTCCTAAATACACGTATTTCAAACCTACTTCCTTTGCAATAGCATGGTGCTTTTCTAATGTTTCGACCGGTGTCATGCCAAACTCTAGCATCTTGTAATCTGGATGGAATCTCAAAAAGTGAATTGGAGTGTCGGGTCCAAGTTCGTCATATACAAACTGACACAATTTTTTTGCAGCATCTAAATCGTCTCCAACCTGAGGAACTATAAGATCAGTAATTTCAGTATGAATCTTTGTTCTATATTTGATTTCTTTCAACGTCTGGAAAATTGGTTCAGCACTTGGAATTCCGATATATTGTCTTACGAACTCCTGCTTCCCGCTTCCCTTGAAATCCACAGTTATGCAGTCCAAGAATTTGCTCATCATATTTACTGACTCTGGAGTGTCATAACCATTTGAAACAAAAATGTTAAAGATATTCCTTTTATGAGCTTCTATTCCACAGTCTTTTGCATACTCCATGAAAATAGAAGGTTCATTATAGGTATAAGCAATTCCCTGCGCTCCATAGCTTTGTGCTTTTTGTACAACTTCTAGGGGGTTCATCTCAATGCCCTCTGTCTTGCGTCTTTGGGAGATATCATAATTTTGGCAATACTTACAAAGCCAATTACATCCTGTTGTTGCAATTGAAAATATAGCTGTATTGGGCCGATAGTGAGTTACAGGTTTTTTCTCTATCGGGTCGATATGGCCTGCAATAACTCTGCCATATACAAATAGTTGTAGCCTGTTATTTGTCACTCCCCTAATGCCGCATAACCCGACTCTACCGTCTGGTATCTCACACAACCTTGCACAGGCGGTACATTTCACTCTCCCATTAGGAAGTCTGGTGTATAATTCTGCCTCTTTGCCCAATTGTTCTTTAGCCTGCATTGAATAATTAAAAATAGCATTACAACCTTATAAAACTTAGAATCTAAGAGATCCCACAATTATCTACCCCCACCGGCCTATTGAAAGGGAAGTGAAACATGAAAAATTTGGGTCATTTACCAAAGATGAATATGGTGAGACCACGGTCATTTTTTTCCCTACATGCAGATTGTTATAAGTGTAAGCATAGTGTTACCCTATGAATGTCGGGAACCTGTTCTAGAAATGCTGGAATGATAAGTGAAGCTGATGCAAATTAGGGATTTCTTAACAATCAATTAAAATTGCAAAAAAAGGGTCATCGAAAAAATTCATATTCCCACAGAAATGCATAGAACAAGTGGGAGATCTGATGAGTCAGACTAAATTTTTGAAACTGTGTGAAAATATTTTTTCATTTCATCCGGGGATTCGTTTTGCAGGTATAATTGACAGAATGGGTAAACTTGTTGCCGGAGGTATGAGAGAAGGATTGAAATCTTTGGAACGTGACTCTGCAGAGCTATACTTAGAATTTGTGCTGAGAAATGACATGCGCAAAGATTTTGATAGAGAATTTGGAAAGACACTTTACAGTTATTCAGTAAGAGAAAAGATAAAGCTCGCATCGTTTCCACTAGGACAGAACATACTACGGGTGTCTATGGAGACCGAAGTCCCTCATGATGAGATTATAGGAGCAACTTTGAGACTTATCAAAAGTGCAGAACTATAAACGACCGTCTCGTTGAATCTTGCTAGTGCGAATGCTGGCCGACCAAGATTACAAAGAATATTCGGACCTATATATCCTAAAAAGAAAACTGATAATCAGTGACGTTTACAATTTGCGATAATTTGGATTAATCCATTCTATAAACGTGGCATAGTTTAGTGAACTTGGATCATAAAGATAGTTTGGGAGTACTTTAACAATCTTAAATCCGTTTCTAATCTGAAACGTAAGAACAGGATCGTATATCTGCCCATGCTGAACCTTCTCCAAGTATTTTTGAACAGAAATTCTGTCGGCATATTTACAGTAATTGGGTATTCGCCCACCACCTATTATTCGCCTCAGATTATATTTCAGTGCAACTTGTTTTCTGGCATCAAAAAGGAGACTTCCAATTCCTAGATGGCGAAAATTAGGATGAGTAACAAGATCATCTGCATAAAGACTATCACCCATGGCCGCAGGTCTTAAATCAGGATTTCCGTATCTTAAGATAACATCACGCCATGTGTGCTCTGCATACTCTGGTTCTAGTGAAACGATTAGGGAAGTTGCAGATGCCACCACCTCTCCATCTAACTCTACGCAGAATTGTCCCTCCCGAAATAAACGAATGTGGTTTTCTAGGAATTGTGGTATATATATTTGCCCATTGGCGACCTCAGAATATGACTCTTTTTGTATGGAAACTATTTTAGGGATATCATTATTGTTAATATTTCTAAGTGTGATTTTATGAACCATAGGGAATAAAACGTCCTAATAATCCGGTGCATATTGTCTTGAGAACCATTGCAATCGATTCATGCTTCTGCACATTTAATTAGCATTCTTCTTAGGTAATATCCAAGGATCAAAACCAATATTAATTAATTTATATCGGATATTCTTGACATATTCGCAGGATCCGATTGTCCATATCATATCGGCCAAACATCCGCAGGAAGGTCCTAGACTCGACCGCAAAATTTGGCATATTCTGAGCGAGTGTCCTGCGGTTTTAATAGGCTGGAATTTGTAATTATTAGAGATAAAAGGGGAAGATGAAAATAATCTTTTTATAAGGATATCTTTATACAAACAAAAACGGTAGGTTTTGGCTACCGGACAGCTGGAATCGTAACTTTACCACTCACGACCAACACCAATCGGGGAGGCTCCTACGTTCGTTTGTACAATAATGAAAACTAACATTTCTTCTGAGAGGATGAAAAGTCCTGGTCATTGGAGTAATAAATTATCCTCCATTACACTCAAATATAGCAATTAAGTCAAACATTTTCAACATATTCTAAAATATAATATTTTATTGGCATATGGCGTTGATTAGGCATATCAATACCCTCTTCATAAAAGCTGTTGATAATATAATACTGGACTCTAAAAATGATAAAAAACTTGCACAAAGTATAAGATGGATTGATATGCAATCACGGGAAAATGGAGTCAGCTTCTATGAGATGGCCTATATTATAGCTAGTAGGGAAATAAACAAGAAGAGAGCAAAGGAATGGTTGAAGAACAAGAGACCAATGTAGTTACTAAACCTTAAAGTTCTTTGTCCTTTGCTTTCATGTTTTGGGTTCTGCTTTTCAAAAAAGAATTGATGGAAAAAAGAGGAGGAGAAGAATGAGAGGAAGGACAGACAGACAGACAGATTACTTTTTCTGAATTTCCTTTTCTGTGGAGGAATCTCTTACTGCTGCCAATTGGTTTAAAGATTTTGTATATTCTACGGCAGCCTGTCCAAGCGTTTTTGCATTATTAAGAGATATCTTTGAGAGCTCTATTGAGTGTTTCGCAGAGGTGTTGAATGCTTCCGTATTAGCAGAGAACATGTTATTTGTTAATCTTGTAGCAGCAAATAGGCTATCTGCATAGCTGCCAACTGTATTTGCATACGCTTCTATCACCCTCTTAGTTATTGTAGACATCCAATTTGACCAGAATGTTCCATATTCATTTCCTTGTCCTGACCTTGGCATCCAAGTTGATTGTTGGAGTAAACTGAAAATTTCTTTTTGTAAATCTATGTAATTGTCTGTAATTCCTCTGGCAGACTCTAATATTTTCTCTTGATAATTACCAACAGCTTCTTTATAACGTGGAATCTCCTTTTTCGCTTCCTTTATAGCTTTTTCTGTATTATCCCTGGCCCCTTCGAATGCATCTACTATTGCCTCTCTGATTTCTTCTTGTTGTTGTTGGGGAGTTATTGAAGCTTCTTCAACTTTGGTAGATCGTTCATCCCTTTTGTCCTCTTTAGTCGAAGACATGCAGAATAATCTTCTATATGATAGATAAGTCTTTCTGTGACCCATCAAGTTCATTACCTCTTCAACCGGCTTATTCAATGAGATCTGACTGGATATATAATAAA
>JALZGI010000529.1 GCA_030861105.1 Thermoproteota archaeon | reverse complement strand
ACCAGTTACAGTACCAATCTGTAACACCATTATTATATCTTCATGAAATCTTGTTAATAAAAGATATCATATTGGGCGTGTTTGTTGGTAACTGATACCGTCAAAATTAGTTATATATGTGGATGCAAAATTCGTTTAATCAAGAATCTTAAATATGCGTTAAGTAGGCGATATATAATCCCATTATATCACTGGCATTTTTAAACATTTACAAGTTGATAAAAATTATTCACACAAGTAAATATTCAATCCTCATGCCTAAAGCTAAAAATCAGTCTGTAAATCTTAGTTCTTGAGCTCAAGCCATTGACGGCAGAAACTATAGACACAAATGCATCAATGTATAGCCCTAAGATAGTGTAAATCGAGTTATATACCCTTAATGTTGGGGCAAGATGTATGCTCTAGCTTAATTAATCCTCAATGACTCAAGTACGATAGTGCAGGAGGATAATCTATAGGTTATTCAATTATAAAGATACCGCTAAGAAGGTATCTCCAGACAGATAATGTTCAAGTAAAATGGGCTTAATGACTATAGTTCACTATTTTCTACAATGCCGCCTGATTTTCCAGTATGTTAATTTCGTACATCTACAGAGATAATAAGTGGCTCTGGATATTGTGCTAGCTAAACAGTGCCATTTTGAGATTATTAAGAGTATTTTTATCCAGCTTCTTATCTGCCGACAAATTGAGTATACAATCTCCTATCCTTTTCATCTCTAATCCCTCAACCTCATTCTTGTAGTAAAACAAAGCAGAGACCAGACCTGCTTTCGGCCAGTTAACAAAATCAGGATTTCTTTTAACCTTCGTAAACCTGTTTACAACTTTAGATTTTTCATCCATAACCATATGTTCAACCTCACTGCCTTGAAAAGAATATTGAACTCCATGAAGGTCTATGTCTGGAGCATGTGTAAGATTGAAAATCAAAATAATAAGACCCGAAGTCTTGTTTGCATATTTACTGACCTGTTCAATCTTTTGGAGCATAACAGATTCTGCTCTATCTGGTATTTCGGAAGCAAAGTTAGAGTATTTAAGGTGAGAATACATATCAAAAGTTGCAAGCTCACATATCAATGTCAAATCATCTTTAGATGCTAGAATATCCATCGGTATCTGTGGATTGATTGATTTATTTTCTAAGTCCACTTTATAACCACACTGTTTTAATTTCAGTGCTACTTCCAACTGTGAAAGTGTTTGAAGAAAATGCCTCCGATCTTTGAGATGGCTAATTATAGCCTTTTTTCCTTTAGCATTCTCTTTGGTAAAGTAGCCCAGACATGTGTCAACATGTCGAAGCCAAACAAGAGGTCGTAGTGCTGTTTTAAGTTTTTCAATTTTTACATAGCTGTGATTTTCGTCATTCTCAGTTTTGCAATCTAAAATAAGTTGATCCAATTGATCTTTGTCTACTAATCTGGACAACCATAATACCAACAGATGATAAGGATGTCCTTCGCGGCATTTCTCCTTTAACCACTTGTGCCCTAGAATCCTCTCAATATTTGGGAAAGATGGTAATTTCCTCTCGAAATCTTCATAATTTATGCTCTCTTGTCGTCTGATAGTCAATAATTCACTTGTTAATATTTGACATCGCATGACAATTGAGTCTATTTTATGTCCCTGGAAACCTTCAGTTATTCCTTCATAGTTGATATCATATTTCTGGGACATATTAATAAGAAGATTTAATACATTATTCAAAAGCTCAAACTTCCTGGTCAGTCTCTCTCTTCTTGATTCTAAATCACTAATCATATGGCTGCTGCTGGCATTATGTTCAGTGCTTGTGCCAGATTCACGTTGTTCGTTCACAGTTTTTATATATTTAGCTAAAACATCAGGAAACTTGTCAAGATCTTTAGACTCTATTGGCTTTATTTCAGATAGCCTCTTCTCATCATTGATTAGCTTTTCAAGCTTCCTAATAGTGGAATTATTATGAATCTTGAGCTCAGATCTGAACTTTCTTTTTGCCTCAGCAACTATTTCGTTAGTTGTTTTGCAAACTAAGATGTCAAACTTTTTGTCATCCTTTCCCACTAATTTTTGGAGAAATTCAAAAAGTTCTCTTTCATGATTTTTGAATATATTACTTATTACTGTAGGATGGAGAAAGGGGTCTGTTTGCCCATTTGATGTATCAGTCCCTATCCACGCGAGTAAATAATCAGAGGCGATCATAATGTTAGCATCGCCTATTTGAGTTAGTAACCCTTCACTTAATAAAGAAAGACCCATGTCTTTTCTTTTACATAACTCTTGCACATAATCTAGAGCAAATTTCTGTAATACTCTTTTGTCTAAGTTATTATTATCTGGTTCACTAGACCGTAGTAATTTAGTTTCAATCACCCATTGTGCTAATGCCACTTCGTCATGTACGTTTGTATTTAAAGATGTATGCAATAATGACAATTCAAAATCTTTATCTTTCAGGTCATTATGTTGTATGTATTGATAGATCTCTCTTCTGTGTTCTGATGATTGGTTAAAATATTCTTGCAGAGCACCTTTAAACATAGGATCACGCTCAAATAAAATTACACATAATCTCGTTGCCTCAGAGGCGAGTCTGGTGTTCAATGATTTAGTACATTTTATTATTGCACTTTTAATATCGTCTGTGAGAATAAAGTTGGTTCTTTTATATTTATTATAGCTTACTAATATCGCTTTGAGGAATGCTGCTTTCTTTAGTTCATCTGATTGCTTGAAAATTGTGCAAAATTCACTTAACAATACCTTTGGCTTCACAACTCCAATTTCACCTAGAATTAAACCAGAAGATATTTTTAATTCCTGGCTTTCTGAATTACTTGTCTTTTCATAAATATTCATTAAGTGATTGATATCCAAATCTAGTCCTGGGAGAGACAATAGAAGACCCGATATGTAGGCTGGTATCCTTTTGGATATTGTCTCCATAATTGAAATGAATTCTAGACTATATTCTTCAATTGAGATTTTGAGATTTCGTTGTAACCATGAGTAAATAATATCAATATATTCTGAGTCGTGATGTAGCAGGCTCTCCAAGAAATTAATAGTGCCTCCAAACGTTAACCGCTTTTCTGCTAAGAAATTGAAGAGCTTTTCTTCACTTCGTATGTCTCTTGATTTCACTTCTGAAATCAGGGCACTAATCTCATCAGGCGTCAACTGTAGGCATTTATTCTCAATGACAACTATTATTTTTTCTTTGTAGATAGAACTGACTGTTGCCTAGATAGACTAATTATTTGCAGTTATGGAAGTTTTTATCCCACTTCTGCATCGCATTTAATGTACTTCTTTCCCTAGAGGAAGACAATTATGACTTTTTTGTTACACGTCGAACAGCCCAATGGCCAAGGCCGAAATGGTTATACTGCATTAGTCTCTTTGACCTCTATAATATTCACCAAGCATTAACATTCACTTCAAATATTCTTCATCTTCAATAGTTTTTTGTTCCTATGTAACTATAAGAGCTTGGGTTTTATTTAAGCGCAGAAACATGACTCAATAGCCAGTCCTGTGATACTAGGTCGGCAGCATTTTCCTTGCTTTACTTTGTTATTTCAAATGAATAATCATTTTTGCAAAAACAATAAATCATGTATACCATATAAATAAGAAAATACACAAATTATAATGATGATTGTTTAGCTTGCTTCAACAAAAGAACCCTCTTGAAAGGGTCTACAGTTTTTTCAAAAATTATCAATTCATCATAGAAACGATAATTTTTGGAGCTTTTGCAATAATAATAGTTATCATATTCAGCATATACCAACAAGTCCCATTTAAACCTGAATCATTACTTTTGGCAGTTCTAATTTTTGGTATTTATCTAGTAGTTTCAGGAAAAGTAACTGAATTAGGATTTATGGATTTTACAGTTAAGATTAGAGATGCTGAAACCAAACCAACAGAGATAGAAAGTCAAGAAGCATCTGTATTTAATGTGGCGGTAGGTAAAGAACTCACACCAGCAGAAGATACCATAAAAGCTACAACACCAGAAGCATCAGCTGCAACAGAAAGTGGCACTTCTGCTGAAATGATAAATGAAGAAGGCAAACACCAAGTAAATGAGAAAATCAAAATTCTTTATATCTTGCGTGATTTGTACATCTACCAAAAGGGCCCATTACTAGACTACTTAGAAGGACGTGATTATGTAGTTTTTTTGGAGGATGCCATCATATTAAAAGAGGAGGGACAGAAGAAAAAACCTATCCCTAAACTGGAAGATAATAGACCAAAGGGTAGATTAAGTGGCTTTGCACTTGCAACGGATCTTGTAAAAAAATTACATACGTCAGATGGCGAAAAATTTGTAGAAGTTATCAACAAGTGGGATTTCAATACTGACATAAGTTCAAAAATAATAAGAACAGATGCATATATTGTAAAAGGTACAACTAGAAAACAGGTTTTAAAAATAATGCAAAATGAAAAGTTAGATGTTCTTCCAGTTGTTTCAGCAAATCTATACTACGAAGGAATTATCGATCGTAATACGATCATTTATCAGATATTCAAGGATCTGTCTAAGTTTTCTTCGGTATTTGAAGAGCTATCTAAATCCTAAAAATTCAAATTCAGATTCCACCCAGAAATAAGAAAAGACTACAATAAAGAGTCAGCTCCGCTCCGCTATCCTCGACTCCCTTGTCTCAATAACTCTAACCAAACAGTCTCTACAATAATAGGTAGGTTTAGTGGTATCGGGTGGTAAAGTTATGACAAAAAGACAAGTGTCAGTATCCGTCTTGCCACATTCAATCCGATTACAGTGTAACTGAACCCACTCACCAGCAGGGTTCAAATCCCACTGGCCCATCCGTACATAGGATCAAATACATGACAACCATTATTATGAAACTACAAGTAATTGCTGATTTATCATTTTCACTTTTTAATGCTCTTATATCATAATTCTTAGAATACAGAAAAATCCTAAATCCTAAAATCATGTCAAATTTGGCTCACGATTCACAATTGAGACCAAAGTCGTGCTAAATTTGGTTCACAAAACCACTGATCAGAGATTCTGTTGTACTTTGATATGTTACTATATCCCTACATCTAAAATATTAGAACGGGAGATGCCATATAGGACACCATTCTTCCATATCTTCTTCAAACGGAAGCCTCTCATCTTTTAGAGCTTTCATAATTTTTATTTCTTCTTCCTTATTTTTCGCGTTTCGCCTGCTTACAATAGGAACGAATGGATAGAATTTGTCAAGTTTATAATTATAAATCAAATAATATGGTTGATAGTCAGATCCGTCTTTACTAAATTCAAAAACTGCAGACAAGTACTGTTGGGGAAAACTTTTTTGTTCCATAATCTCACCTACTGCAATTATACATGCCACACTATCTTCTATTCTGCTAGCATCTATTATAACCCAAGCATAGCCACGATTATTGTCAACATGGATAGAATACGAAAAATCAAAAGCAGTCTCTTTTGTTGTGTCAAGAAGGTTCTTGATATCTAATTTCAATTTGTCCAATTCTATTCCATTTATCATTTCGATACAAATGCCACATCTTCCAGTATTTTTCAATCCAAGCCTTGTTCCTAAACTAATATACGCCGAGGATAATGTAGAAATTGCCTCTGAATCTGATTTTGAGGTCTTATCACCATTGATATTTTCCATTAGTTTTCTAAAAAATATCAACTTCCTCCATCGTCACAATTAAAACAGACAAGGTTTATCTCCCTTTGCTGTAATTCCAAGTTGAATAATATTGTGGTAGTTATTGATAAAGCTGTCTTTGAGTTTAACAGTTCTAACAAGAATAGTAAGAAATAATCAAATAACTAGTGTGGCATTAACAAAATGAGAAAATCATGGGTCTAGGAGGTAAAATAATGGCTGGAATAGCTTTAGCAGTAGCAGCCATGGTTGTTAAAAGGTACATGAAAAAGAGAGAGAAAGAGGAGAAGAGAAACCGACGGAAAGACGTGAATTTATGATATTATCAAATTGCACTAGTTTCTCTGACCTTCTATTAAGATTCACCAAGCACAATTTTATACAAGCTAAGAAATAGGTGAAAATGCTGTGGATTGCTTCCAAAATCATAATGGTAGCATCTAGATAGCTCTAAAATGATGTTGCTCTATATTTGATTGCATTTCAACACTTTCATATTGCAGACAACACTTCATTTACTGCTTTGCTCGTGCTTCTTGTGTTATCTAATAATTTGAATACAGCGGCAGTATATGTTTCTGTTATTGTATTAGAGAGAGGAAGAATCCACCACCAATAGTAGTTCCAACAACCTGCCAGGGTAGTCTCTATAAGTTCTGCATAGGTAGATTGAGAAAGTATTATTTCCTCTTGATATTTGCTTTTATTCAATTGTTGGCTGATACTATTAGTGTCATGCAACCTTGAGGAAATCGCCTTCTCATATTGTTGTATCCTTAATTTACCATCCTCTGAAGCTAGTAAATTTCCTTGATTGTCTTCTTTAAGCCAACTAATAGCTTTAAGGTATTGTATCCATACAGTTACATGTTGTTCATTGGTTTCTAAACCCTGAACTATCTCGTTTCTGTTCTGACCCCCATCAACACATCGAAGGATATAAAGTGCTGTCCCCAGAGCTGAGTTCATGTAACCCTTATTGATAGCATACTTGTTATCGATCGAATTGTCTGTCATTTAGATTGGTAACATTAGCAGCATGTTTACATAATATTTATAGATGTTACCTACTTTAGAGTTTTCTTGGAGAGAAGCTTATAGATAGTCTATCAAAAGATCCCAATAAAGAAAAATTATTGTCTTTTGGGCCTCAGTAAGGAAAACTGTATCTCAAGCCCTCTTTTATCTCCCATTGACATTTGATAAGCCTCGTTCTCTTGTAGAGGTATTAACACCACACTATCTTTGTTGCACATTGGACATACATGAGTTGGATTGTCAGTGCTAGCAATCGTGGTAATAGCGGTTTTACTATTTTGTTTTTCCTTAATGGCACCATACAAACTAGTTGCAGACCAAAAACAAGACTCACATAATGCAAATTCACGCTGATATCTGTAGAACGGTTTAGAAGTTGGTGTTTCGACTACGATATTGGTTAAAGACATGGTTTAACGATTCATTCCTCTGTATTGTAATATTTAAGCTATTAATAAACATTGGTTGTAATTTTTATATAACAACTTAAATTTTTTACATCAGGATGTTCTCACGTGACCTTGAAATAAAGCCTGAAGGCCTAAAGGCCTACATTAACTCATTGACCGTTGAGCATCAAAAACACTATTTGTTTTAGCGAAGAAAATTAGTATAAATATCAGCCACCAAGTGAACTTCCAACTATATCCCTTGAGGCATTCTTGGCTATTTCTGTGGCACTTTTAGTTGCATTCTCTAGTATTGATGTAATCCCTACCTTGTCAGCCCCCTTTCTAACTCCTTCAAAGAAAGTATTCCAGCCTAGACCTATTATAGCCAGAAAGACTACGGCGACTACTATCAATGTGAGAATACCCATTGCTCAAATATTATTCTCATTTGTTCCCTTAACGATTATGAAAGGAATCTATCTAATCATCGTCTAGAATGTCGCTAGTGATATAAGCAATGACTGTTAGAGACTCTGTAGCTTGCTAATGTCCTTCTGGAAAGGCAAGAATAGAAAAAAGTTTATAATCGAAAGGATTGTAGTTGCAACAATAATTATAGACTTATACCGACTGTTGCAAGCTAATTTCCTGCTAGTTACTTAAATACTAATGCATGATATCCTTATCTAGTCTATGTGCGGTATAAAATAATCCTATGAACTGGGATAATGACACTAAGCGCTTTATTATACATAGACTAAAGTGGTTATTGATTTTCATGGGGGTTGGTATTATCTTAGTTTCCTTACTTCCTTTTCCATTCGATTTCATATCCATAGCCGGTCTTTTTGTTTTAATGACCTATCTTAGAAGCAGGAGTGAAATGAAAAGATTTGGAGGTACCGGTGGAATAAGAAATCTGTTTGGTTCATTTTCACCTGCTACGTCTGACGATCAAGGCAGATCACTAAAGTACTATTGCATGAGCTGTGGAAAAGAACATAACGAAATTGCATGTCCTTATTGTGGTTCCAAAATGAAAAGGGTAGGATAGTATAATTTCATATCGGAAGAACTGGTCGCTGTACTGATACATATCTAATAATCCAGTTGCGCATTCTCCTCCCCCCTAGATTATCTATTATTCCAATTGTTTGAGAATCAGCCGTATTAGGGTTGGATCAACATTTAGTATACAAAGTATTTACTATAGATCAGTAGTTATGTCCAATATATGCAGTTATTATTACTTCTTTTAAACCCCAGTAAGCGGGTTCGACTACACCAGCATTCGAACTCTTCCTACCCTTAATATTTAATCACTCACTTTTTCGTCCTGCTAGGCATATTACCTCATTAGTTAATCCGATATGACCGGTCTTCTTGTCTCTATAATTGTGATTTAGTTCATTGGTTATAGCATCCAGTATCTTTACTCTTTTAACTGAAGCTACATTGTTTAACACCATGTTAATTGAAAGACTTAATTCCTGAATAGCCTGAACGAATTGCTTAGCCGATGGCAGTTTGAAAGTCACATTTGCCAATTCAGTTCTAATATCTGTAAACCCAATTCGAATAAATGACTGTTTTAATGTATTGATATCAGATAGATTAAATGGCCCTAGTCTAGTTTGCTGTGTTTGTGTTTGAGGAATTTGACTACCGATCTCTCTTCTTATTATGTCCATTGGCAAGCTGATTAATGGTACCTTAGAAGGATGAGACCAAATAGTAGCTGCAAACCTTCCTCCTGGAAATAAGGCATCATATATTTCTTCAAAACTGTATTAAGATTTGGCAGAAACATTAATCCCCATCTACTGACAGCTAAATCAAAAAACGAATTTGGCAAGTCAAGTCGTTCAATATCAGCTTCCTTAAATGTAATAATATTTTCAAAGCCTAGAGCCTTACTTCTCTCCTTTGCTATCTCTAACATCTGTAATGAGATGTCTATCCCTAGAACACATCCCTGACTGCCAACACATTACGCCGCAGAAATGGCTGGTTCTCCATAGCCTGTTGCTATATCCAATACTGTGTTTCCTGGCCTGATTTCTGCAAGTTCAAGCAACCTAAGGCTAACTTTTTGTGCTCCTTCCCCTTCATTGCCATTTCCTTCTATTTGCTTCCACCATTTTCTATATCATTAGAGACACTGTCCCAACACTTATACTTGCACTGACCTATGCTTCCATTTATATCTCTGATGATCTGAGTCCATTTGATAGTTTTCTTGCATAGCAGGCTAAACTATAGTCGTTTAATTAAGCACTCTTCAGTTTCAGTTTTGAAATTTCAAAATTTATCTTGATCAAAATTATTAAGGTAAAATCATTATAGTATCAGAATATACAAAAGAGATGTCTATTAGCACAATATGCCTATAGAAGGTCAAATCAGAAATATAAAGCCCTAGACATGTTCCCTGCTGCGATTTCGTTGCGAACTTGGAAAATAGTTTTGCCATAATTTCTGTATCAACACCAGGCCCAGTATCGTTCACCCTGACTATGACCTCCCCCTTCACCGTTACTTCATTACCCAGAGGGGATCAGTCTTCTTCATAGTCGAAAGCCAACCCATATCTGGAGGTTGAATATCCATTTGCCAGAGGACGGCTATCATCTCTCCTCTGTGGTGTAGTTCCTCAGTAATAATATGAATTAAAACATCCTTAACTCTGGATGTTCTTTGAACACCATCATTATTTACTCTCTGAACTTTTTTGTCTAAATCCTCTTGTTTTATATTGAAAAGATACTTGTCGACCTTTGATATGACTTTGGAATTATATTCTTCAATTGATTCCCATGTTTGATATTTAGAATAGTTAAATGGTCTATTAGGGTCTTCCAAACCTTGAATAGAATAATTAATCCATGAATCTTCAGCCCATATTATGTGTAGTAGAGTATCCTTCAGGGAAAGCCATGCTGTTTCATGGTTTCTAGTCATTTCTTGCCATGTCAGAGTTTTCTTGAATGCATTGATATATGCTTGTCTGACATTATGGTTGTAAGTAAATAATTCCCTGAAGTCAAATGGCTCCATTATTTATCAATTATGGCATTGTTATAAAGAGTCTACGGGTGCCGCCAACCGTTCCAGATACCACCACTTTGTTTAAGAAAACCTATTTACAAATAATGATTTGCAGTAAGAACCATTAGTAATTCATATTCATATTACGTTAGGAAACCCAGTTACAAACAAACTGCCATTGTCTTTGATATTAATTGCTATATTATTCCGCTATTATATTATACCTGATATCTTGAGCAAAATTGGGTTCAGCACAACCTGGCTCCAAACAACTTAAACTTGATTTATAATGGACTGTATAATTTCCTCTTTGAAGTGGATCAGTCATAATATAATAGCCATCCGCTACACCTGTAGTAGGCCCTCCCTCTACAATACCAAAAATTCCGTTATCAGCATAATCAACTTCAAAACCATCCGTATCAGTTCTATATTTACGGAGATCTTCAAAATTATACTCTTTATCGCCTATCTTGAGATACAAACTGTTAACGCTATCCTGATCTGTCTTTGCGGATAATTTCAACTCCTCTATGGTTGCACCTGGGACATCCTTTTCAGTAAGTTCTACCTGCATAACGGGTATAAAGAGACCTTTCCCGGCTGGGACTTTACATGTTCTCTCAGATATACCCCCATTATTAAAAGCCAAGTAAAAAAGTGACGAATTAGTATTTGACTGGCCAGTGGCGCATTTTTCTCCTGTGGGATCATTAATAGGATTATCTTTTGCTGGTATACTTAGTATCCATTTCCAAAAGTTTTCGATATGTGCAGAATATGGTAAACCATAGGGTTTGCTTCCTGGTGGGAAAATGTTTACTGAAGTTGATCCTTCAACAGGCAGCAATAAAAAAGAAAATAATAGTATAGATAACCCGGGGATTATGACAAAATATGCAATAATATTATTCAAGTTCTAATCACAATCTATTGCCCTGATACTAAAAGATTATGTTTAACCTTAGTTCATCTTTAGCCAACGTTGCATAGTGAGCACAAAAGGTCATTCAATCAAAAGATATTTCTTTTGATCATGACAGGTTTGGTAATAACATCAATAATTGATGTAACAATAGTTAAGATTAACGACCTTATCGATAAGTATTTTATTCCTATGCAGGGTAAATTGATACTATTTGCCCTTAACAGTTCAGTATGTCTGTTTTTACAATTCTATTTGGTTAGACATATTCATATTTCCTTTCAAAGAGACCGACTAAATAGGACATTAAAAGTCAAAGTCATCTATGCAGTTTCTTTATTTTCATTGAGCGTATTATCCGGTCTAATAGGATTTCTCATATTTGAACAGTTCTACAATTATTATTATAACACATTAGTTGTTGTTGGTATAATTGCATTAGGTTACGGAGCGGCTGCAGGATTTGTAATATGGCTGTCTTTTCTATTTTTTTCTTGGTATAAATCGCACCATGATACGATTGTCCTTTTGTATTTCGTGTCAATGTCAGTGATTGCATTCAATTTGATCATGACAGCAGCCTTTACAGGTGTGAAGGTAAACGATCATCCAGATTTAATAGGGGAGTATGTTGGCAGTTCAGGAGATTTAACTGGTGGAAGACACCGATTATTAGACAATATCTACAGAATCTCTTCATTTATGTCATTTTTCAGTATATGGATTACAACTGCAATTTTAATGAATTATTACAGAGAGAAACTCATTAATGCAATTGTATACTGGCTCATACTATCAATCCCACTTGTTTACTTCATAATAACTTACTTCTATCAGTTTATACTAGGTAATATTCTAAGTTCATTTCTGGAAATCGATCTTATTTCTGTTTCCATTATATTAGGGGCATTTCTAGCATTAAGTAAACCTATCGGGGGATTGCTCTTTGGACTTGTATTTTGGAATATATCCAGAATAATACGTTATGAAAGAAACATCAAGACATACATGATTATCTCTGGCTGGGGTATTCTTCTGATATTTAGTTCAAATCAGGCAGCAACACAAATAGTTATTCCTTATCCACCATTTGGACTGGTTACAATTACGATTTTAGTTGTAGCATCATATTTGATGTTGATAGGAATCTATAATTCAGCAACACTTGTGTCAGCAAATAATGAATTGCATAGAACTATTCATAAACGTGCATTAGAATTAAAGTTATTAGGTGCAATAGGGCATGGCGAAATGGAAAAGGAAATTCAGAAAACTGTAAAGCAAGTAAGCAGAGACACAGATGAGTTAGAGACGGAACTCGAAGAACCAGTTGATTTGGATGAATTGGAACTAGAGAAATATATTGAGTTTGTAGTAAAAGAAGTAAGAAAGGGAAGTAAGCATAATCACACTGAATTCTGATTATTTATTCTAATTCCGACTTTACTCTTCTAATTAAATTCTCCATTGAGACTGGTTTTTTAATAAAACATCCGATACTTAATGATGGATACTGTTCTCTTAATGCTTCTTGATTAATGAGGCCAGAAGACATAAAGCAAATTCTAGGATTAGCATCTAATTCCAATGCCCTTATACAAAATTCAAAACCATTCATTTTAGGCATATTGATATCAATTAGCATTAGATGATAATAGTTAGATTTGAATTCAGAAACGGCCGCAAGAGGATCATTGTATGCATTTACCAGAAAAAGAATTTTGCTGCCACTAATTCGATTTGCCTCTTCGAAGGCCTTTTTGAATGTAAATGTAATATCAGGATCATCGTCTACTATTAGGATTCGTTTGGTAAATGGCGATAGTTTTTCTTTTCTTTCCTGCAGTTTTTGCTCCTGGTCTTGTTTGTTCTGACCATGAGGAGCGTTATTTTTCAATGATCTGTCTTCCTCTGAAACGAATAATGACCATACGCGTTATAGAATATGTATATCAGCATCGCCAATATGATACTTTTAAGGGATCTCTTTAACACTATGAGGTCTAGGTCTTCCTATGTCTTTATTAATGAAATGCAAGAATAATAGATTTGAACCTTACTAGCATTAAGAAGAACAACAGCCAAAGGACCAGCGATAAATCTATGTATTACTCACAAAAAATAAAATAACAAAATAGTGTGGTGAACTATAATATATTAATAATAATAGTTTTATTGTTGCAGGCTATTAGAATAAAATTTAGTAATTCACTTTAAATTCTTGAAATTCACCTATGTAAGGTTCGTATTTTATTTGAACATCATCAACTACTGCTTTGGGTGGACCGGCATAAAACCATTCAATTACTTCGCTCACGTCCATTTCATTTCCTTCTAAAACTGCCTCAACCCGTCCATCCTTTAAGTTTTTTACCCAGCCAGTTACTTTATGCCTATTGGCCACAATCCGAGTATTTTGTCTAAAATAAACACCTTGTACCTTACCTGCTATACGTACGTGTGCCCTAATTTTCTTGTTGTTTTCTGGTCCTTTTTTGACAGAAGTTGACGGAGGAGAGGACACTATAAATCAATTAATCTTCCTAATCAAATAGCATATAAACCCTATTAGGCAATAAAGAAGGTTACTATACTAAAGTATACCGCCGCCTTCCTCTTTGAATAATTGTTCAAACGACGTTCCCCTTCTAACTAGTTTAAATTCTCCATCACTGGTTTTCATAACTATAGGTGGTTTCGTTTGACAATGAAAAGGCATATTGAATACAATAGAATAGGCTCCTACATTATAAAAAGAAACATATTTGCCTATATCCGCCTCATCAAGAGTAGATATCTTGGATAATGGGAATACATCATATGTGTCGCATAGGCGACCAGCTAGATGTATATTTTTTGAAGCTGTCTGCTTTGTCGATGTGTTTTCCTTATTCTTAAATATCGGAACAACTTCCTGTGGGTATTCCTGTTTTAGAAGCGCTGAATCTAACAATAAATGGTAACCTGCATCCACTATGACAATTTTGTGATCATTGTATTCTTTTGTATTTACTATTTTAGAAACTAAGATCGATGATTCTGCCACAAGAAATCTCCCACTTTCAACTATCAATTCAAACTTACCATGAGCATCAATTAATTGATTTAACCTATCTACATAATTCTCGGTCATTTGTGCTGGGGATGGGACCGGATTATTATAGAACACTGGAGTTCCACCTCCTATATCAATTGTATTGATCATAAAATTTGGATATTCCCTTTTCATCTTCATGATAAAAGCATCCATTTTGTCGATTGTATGAGTATAGCATGAGAAATCAGTAATTTGTGATCCTAAATGAAAATGAAAACCCTCAAATCTTAACAAATTATTCCCAATCAAATGCTTGACCATTTTTGTTGCACTATCAATTGTTCCGCCATTAAACGGTACTCCGAATTTTCCATTTCTATAAGAAGCACGAACCTCTGCCTTCACCCCTACCTCTGGGTTGATTCGAATTAAAGTGAGTGGTTTGACATCTACTTTATTAGCGGCTTGCGCCAAATTTGTCATTCCATTGAATGAACTGACGACAACTCTTTTCACACCACTTTGCAAAACCTCTAAATATTCCTCATACTCCTCTGTGACACTTGTGTAAATAATACTTTCAGACTCTACATTACAATATTTCGCAAAATGAAGTTCACCTATTGAGGTTAAATCAAATGCAATACCATCTTTTATGAATGCACGTAAAATAGCTGGAGTAAAGTTTGCTTTGATAGAATATGCAATTTGTAAGGGCCCGTTAAACTTTGTATATGCATTATAGAGCTCTTTAACTTTCAAGTGTAATGTATCTTCATCAACTAGATAAAGGGGTGTGCCGTATTGAGATACAATTTTGTTTATATGATTTGGTTTTACAAAGCGATTGAAAGTTGATGTTTCTAAATTTAAGTTTTCGGTTAACTGGATCTGAGAATTTTCCACCAATTCTTTTTGTTATCTTAATTTCTAAGAGAATAACTTAAAAACATTGCCCACGAAATTAGTTGTTTTTCAAAATGATATTTTTATTTTATAGAATAATAACTAGAATGAGATCAATAAAGTATATTCCAGTATTCAAAATAAAAATTGTTTGTTTGTTCCCACTTGATCTTCTCTCATCTATAATAGGGAACTGTGACTTTTTCTCCAGGCTTTCCTTCTCTCTGAGTCTTGATCTTCTTTACGGCTTCTTCAAAGTGTCTCATCATTACATGAGCTTCAGATGCATGCTTTGCTGCTTCTTCTGGCGTAGGATATTTTGCCAAGTATTCATGTAAAACAAGTGAGACTGCAGTATTCGCTACAGAACTTGTATCGGCACCACTAAAGCCTTCGGTTAGTTCAGCGGCCTTTACGAAGTCCACATCAGAACCGATTGGTTTGTCTTTCGAATGAATTTCTAGGATCTTTTGCCTTGCAGCTTTATCTGGCATAGGAACGAATACAATTTTATCAAATCGTCCTGGTCTCAATAATGCCGGGTCAATCATATCTGCTCTGTTAGTGGCTGCAATTACTACTACTCCAGATAATGCTTGAATTCCATCTAACTCTGTGAGCAATTGTGAGACAACACGCTCAGTAACCATACTATCTCCTCCCATGCCTCTAGTTGGGGCAATTGAATCAATTTCATCGAAAAATACTACACATGGTGCTGCCTGTCTTGCCCTTCGAAATATTTCTCTAATGCCTCGCTCTGATTCTCCTACCCATTTGGATAATAATTCCGGTCCTCTTACACTAATGAAATTGGCCTCAGATTCGGTGGCCACAGCTTTTGCAAGCAGTGTCTTTCCAGTGCCCGATGGGCCATGCATAAGCAGACCCTTTGGCATTGCATGACCCAATTTTGTATATAAATCTGGATACCTTAGAGGCCATTCAACTGCCTCTTGCAATTCGCGCTTTACCTCTTCTAATCCTCCTATTGCTGTCCAAGGAATATCAGGAGATTCCAGATATACTTCTCTCATGGCAGAAGGCATCACTTCTTTTACAGCATTCTCAAAATCGCTCATTGTAACTACTAGCTTGTTCAACACTTCGGGGGCCAATTTCTCATCTTCCAAGTTAAGTTCAGGTAGCAATCTTCTTAGGCACTTCATTGCAGCTTCTTTACACAAATATTCAAGATCAGCACCTACGAAACCATGAGTTACTGCAGCGACTTTATCCTGATCT
>JALZGI010000528.1 GCA_030861105.1 Thermoproteota archaeon | reverse complement strand
CATTTTTTAAGGCCCCTTTTAGACTTTCTAGTTTGTTGTAATCTATAGATACGGTCTTAACCTTGTCATCTTCTAAATTTTTTATTTTTTCTACAGAGCGAGCGGCCGCCTTGATATTAACAGCTGTAGAGCTAGAAAGCTGTCTTACAACTTCCTACAGTCCCTGAAGCGCCTGATACTAGAATTGTTTCGACTGCCATATCTTCAACACTATTCCTCTAACATTATTTATTATTGTTGACTCCTGTAATTGAAAGATATTTTATATTGTCTTCTCAACACAATCGTTAAATATCAACCTAGGCGTTGAGGGTTTAAAGTTGGAATCCCTCACAGAATTGCTTTTTGTTCTGGCTAGCACAGACAGATTACAAGTGTTATCCTTTTTGAGAGAAGAAAAAGGATATAGATTAAGTGATATTGCCCAGAGATTAAATTCTTCGATGCAAGAAGCCTCAAAACATGTTACCAGGCTAAGAGATCAAAACTTTGTAGAGAAAAATCCATCTAACGGATATTATACACTTACCTCACTTGGCAAACTAGTTACCAAGCTCCTCCCCTCGATAGAATTTTTGTCACAGAATAAGGAATATCTCCTTACACATAACATCTCTTCGCTTCCCGAAGAATTCATTGAAAGAATAGGAGAACTACAGGAACATCAATACAATGCAAAGGTGGGCCAAGTCTTATCTTTCACACAGCAAGTTATACGTGAAGCAGACAAGTTTGTTTGGCTAATGTCTGATCATTCTCTTCTCGACGTTTTTGATATAGAAAGAGATAGAAATAGAGGTCTTACATGGCGAATAATACTTCCTAAAGATAATAAAATTAATTGGCAAGATCTTCGCTCTTATGCCAAAAATGTGCATGCTGGAATTGAGATTGGATTTTCACATAAAATAATAGCAGGAATCGCATTAAATGAAAAAGTAGCCGGTCTACTTCTACCTGATCTAAGAGGTAGTTGACTTTAATAGCGGTTTTATAAGCAGCAGCACTTCTTTTTGTAAGTGGTGTCAGGATCTCTTTGGTTATGTTTGGGACGGGTTAGAAAAGACAATAATATAGTAATAATAGGACTGACCAAGGATACTTATTTCCTAGCGTCTCCTCATCCCTATTCTGTCTGATCTGTTTTCCGAAAAGGAAACAATAGCATTTCGTTGAGCCGAGTACTTGATATACTCAGAATAGTGTCACGGCCGCAGGAAGGTCCTAGATTCGGCGGATTAGTATCTAGACTCCATTCGTTGATTCTCCTGTGGTAATATGGCTAAATAGGTTATTTTCTAAAGACCTCTGGCTCGGAGAATAGTTATTTCATGCTCCATGGCTTGGGAAGTCCAGATGTTATTCTCCGAGTCTTTATTACTAAACTAAACTTGCTCTTCCGCTCAAAAGGTTAGACAACTACAATGTATTAGAAAACTTTGCAAAATAACCAAACTTAACCCTGTATTATAAATATGCAACCCTATTTTCTTATCTATGACGATATCTGAGCTGAAATATAGTTGATCTTCCTTGATTGGGGAAGGACGACAAACATTTGATAATAGGAACAAAAGAGAAACAAAAGCTCGGCTTACTAACTCTATCATCATTTTCAATGCTTGGACTTGTTGTTGTTGTTGTTGTGGCTACAATAACATTGACAACCCTTGATGCTGTTGCTCAAACAACTAGTCCCACGGAAACAGAGAAAAAAGACATATTCAAAGTCATTATGACAGTACAGGGGTTAGATCATAATGATGGAGACATTGTTGCGATGGTAAGCGTAAATGGTGAATCAAGAGTAAAGTTATTTGATGATTCCAAGACATACATCCATTCGGTAAGGGCTGATGGTACTGGAGGTATTATAGAATATGTTGCAACATTTCCCAATACGACAGTCAACGTAGGTGACGAGTACAAGGTATGTGCATTGATTATAAAGAATTCAAACCTGATGTGTGAGACAGGAACTAACTCACCTGCGTTAAGGCCGGAGATCATAGATCTATACATACGAGAGGAAGGATCTAGTAGTCCTACCCCATCTCAAGCAGCAATGGCTTCAGGTGTAGAAGAAGAAGGAGAGTAATAGTATACCACTATAACTCTTTTTTCCTTGTACCCGTAGCACTATAGTCAGTTATCATCATAAGCCAATGAACAGTTCTTTCATTCTCTTTACTTATTACTCATCCATCTTCCTATTATGTGTCCCTGAACTTTTTATGGGGCATTCAAAGTTCTCGATGATAAGAAGGTTCCTTCCTCTATCCGGCAATATTTCAAAGATTTTCGTAGAAAATGATGATATTACTCTAAAATACGATTGGGATCAAACATTTAGGAGATTAAGGCTGAAATGATATCTGTTGTCTATGGAATTATAATAGCAGCTTTCATTGCATTAGGAATATGTAGTCTTAGTGCTGCCAGTGCACAAACTGGACCAAGTATTAATGCTACTAATATATTTGATTCAGGACAAATGATTTTACCTGGGAATGCCAAACATCTTGTAATTCTGATTCCAAATGAAGGACATCATGGGCCAGGTGAAGAAGATGAATCCAGGTTTATTGCTCAGCCTTTTGTT
>JALZGI010000513.1 GCA_030861105.1 Thermoproteota archaeon | reverse complement strand
TACGTCTATCCTCTATTACTACATACGGATAATGCACGGTATATTCTCAACTGGTTATGAAAAAAATACCGATCAAGAAACTAAGTTTATTTTGTCAATCCAAATAGACCGGCTTGACATCACATTTCTATAATATAATACCCATTGTATATTGATTCTTGTAACCACAATTTGGGAACAATTACATACATTATACCCATAATCATGGTACAAATTTTCTTATTGAGAATCTCCCACAGGAAGATCCAACGAGTAACGGTATGCTAGAGGACTCCGAAACCGCTGAATCTAGGGCCTTTCCTGCGGGCTATGCAGTCAAGTCTCTTATGTCGTTCTTGGCCCTGTCTTTCATTATTGACCATGGTATTTAGCGATTGTCTCTGAGATTTGTCTACGCTCAGGTAACTATTCGAAAATTCAGTCTAGACCCACTAATTTCTCAATCTCTTCAGAAATCTCTAACAAGCGAAGACCTCTTTCTGTTATTTTATATACGTTTTTCGGACTGCTCTTGTCATCTTTTGTTTGTTTAGGGATTTCTTCAACAAGACCCTTTTCTACAAGAAGTGAGAGATATTCTTTTAGTTGCGCATAAGAAAGAAATGATTTGTACATGATCGATGTCTTGGTGGCACCTTCATCTTGACTATCAATGATAGTCTTTAGCATCAGTGCAATTATTTCCTGTCTCCCCCGGTACTCCTTTGTTGTCACTATTACGAGTATAACACCAGAAGGAAATAAGTTATGGTATATTGTCTCAGAAATCTTTTGTAGTTTTTAAGTGTAATTATATATAAGCCGCAGGAGGTCACGCCACTGAAGCAACTCTGGTATCTTGATGCCGTGTTGTTTCATTCTCCTGCGGCTTTATTTTAATGAATGAAAATATATTCAAGGGATAGTTAGATAAATACATTATTATGGCGAGGCAGCCCAACAGGGAAAACAAATCATAGATGGTGGTTATCTCCAATCTAACATCTAACAAATGATGACGAAAAGGGAGAATTAGATTTATACGAGGAAGATGTTTAATTTAGGTAGAAAAAACTTTCATCTTAGGGAATCGTAAGCCGTCCTTAATTTTTAACGGTCCGAATTTTACATATTAACTTCAATTAATATTATTGGATCCAGTCCGTACTATCCAAAACCTATTAGTTATGTCTGTCTATTCTCTAGGATAATATTTTCCCTCTACATATCCGTTTAATCCTATCAAATAATGTCCTAATACTATATCCAAATCATTAATTCCATTTTGTATTGCTCTGTTTCTTTCTTTTACCATCAGCTCTTCTAATTCGATTGTTTGCTCTAGTGTAAGTTTTCGCATTTGAAGTGCGGTTAAAAAGGACACTATTTTTGCCCTGTCGACTAAAATATTGACCTCCTCGTGTTTTTGCATTGCAGTTCAATATCTTATTTTACTCAATGCACTTTAAACTAAATCACTGAAACGAAGAAAACCTTTTACAAGTGTCATAAAATAGAACTTACATACCCATTTTCAGACACAATTTATAGCACATTTTGCACTACCAGTATTGTTAGAATAGTCAGAATGTATACTAACTAAAAGCAACATAGAAATAAGCGATAACTGATTTTGTTGGAAGTGCTATTAAATCAAAAGATTATGGTTATCTGGTAGATATGATGTCACTAATGGGACAGTTGGGAAACTGATCCAAGGTAGGTAGCAAGGGCATTCCACAATCTGATTCCTCTATTACTCCTTACAATCCTTTTACACTACTTCCATTCGTACCCAGTTGCCTTGAATTTTTGGGAGAAGACCGAGCCAGATATCTCGAGTGCCAAAATTAAATGATTCATCCAGGATAATTTTTGCGAACTTGTAAATCCTGTCATTATATTCAGCCCTTTGATATTACCACCCTCAACTACTTTGCTTTTTTCATGCGCCCACCACATGAACTGGTCTCCGTCTTCAGCTGTCATCAGTGACCCATGCCAGGTGCCAGCAATTATGCCATGAGGATATTTAGTCATTACACCGGAGCCAAGGCTTTGGCCACTTGGATACTTATCTTCGCCTCTAATTTCTGAGGCGAAACTTACTTCAGATGTTACTCCTTCAGTTGGGTGGACTCTTGTTATTTTAAACCCGGTTATCTCGCCACTTTCTTCAAAGAGTTTTTCTCCTAA
>JALZGI010000492.1 GCA_030861105.1 Thermoproteota archaeon | reverse complement strand
GCAATGGGATATGCACTATACTTGTCAGGAAAAAAGGGGATATGGTAGCACTCGAAGTTACATTAACTCAACAAGTGTTAAATATTTAAAATGCAAACTAAAAAATGAAGAAGAGGGGAGGAGAGTTTAGCATCCGGTGTTCAAAGATCTATTAAATCCAACTAATTTTAATGTCATGGTTAGCAAACTTAGTGACGTATTGGTAAAGGCAGTCGACGAACCTCTAGGATATGCCATAAATTGGGGACGGGTTTGGTCATTATGGCCAGTTCATCTAGAGACTGCTTGCTGCAGTGTCGAATTTGGCGCTGCATCTGGCCCTCGATACGACGTCGAGCGATTCGGCATAATAGAAGCATTTGGCTCTCTAAGACAATGCGATCTGATAGTAGTGCAGGGCACGGTCAATAGAAAAATGGCACCGAGAGTAAGAATGGTATATGATCAGATGCCAGAACCAAAATACGTTATAGCAATGGGCGCCTGTGCCATTACAGGCGGCTTGTACGTTGATTCGTATAATGTTCTCCCCGGGATAGATGGGATTATACCGGTAGACGTATATGTGCCAGGCTGTCCCCCGAGGCCAGAAACATTAATCCAGGGAACCATGTTATTACAAGAAAAAATTAAAAGATCTAAGATCAAGTAACATGAGTCAAGACCAGGGTAGACCCTCCGAGACAACAAATCCCACACCAGAAAAATCAGACATCGTTCACAAGACGGAACCCCTTGCAAAGCCTTCTTTTGCCCAAAAGCCTATTACAAAACCAACTTCCTCAACTAATGCTCCTACAAAGAAAGAAGCCGAGCCTCCAGCCTTTGAAAAGGGAATCGTCGAGAAAATAGTCAACCAATTTGGAGATAAAATAAACGTAATTTACGTACGACCTTTGAGAATCAAGATTATGGTCCAACCAGAAGATATTTCGGCAGTAGCCATTTTCCTTCGTGATAACCTAGGCCTCGATCACGCTGAATCTGTTGCTGGGACTGACTACCCAAAGGACAACCAGATAGAGGTGATCTATCACTTGGGTTCGTACGGAACAGAAGCATTAGAAGGTCACATCATTGCTCTTACAACCCGAACGTCACGAAACGATTCACGTTTACCGAGTCTAATAGATGTCTTTCGAAGCGTGGAATATCACGAGCGAGAGACCTTCGAAATGTTGGGTGTCTTCTTCGAGGGTCACCCGCGTAATGAACGGTTTTTGCTTCCTGAAGATTGGGCTGACATCCCTCCGTTGAGGAGGGAATTTAGGATTAAGGGAAGATAGAAACAACAACACTTAAAATACTATGATTAGTAGGTGAACCGAAGATTGGCAGAGGCAAGTGAAAGTAAAATAGACGAAGCCGTCGAAATGGGAATGCAAGTCGTAAAAGAATACACAGCAGAAGACGATAGACTAATGACACTAAGCGTGGGGCCTCAACACCCAGGTTCAGGCCATTTTAGATTTACGGTTAAAGTTGACGGAGATTACATAGTTTACTGTGATCCTGATCCTGGATACGTTCATAGGGGTGAGGAAAAAATGTGCGAGTACCGAAATTTCATTCAAAATATACCTCACTTGGAACGGCCCGTCATACATGACTCTGCAAATATTAATTACTCTTATAGCCTAGCCGTTGAGCAGCTAGTAGGGATAGAGGTACCGCGGCGAGGCCAGTTCATAAGAGCTTTGACATCGGAGCTGGATCGCCAGGTTTATACTTTGTACTGGCTTGCAATATATGGAATTTTCTTGGGGCATTCAACAATGTTCATGTGGCCTACTGGAGATAGAGAGCTTTTCATAGATCTACTAGACGCACTAACCGGGGCTAGAGTAACGCATGCCTTTAATATTCCTGGCGGGGTCAGAAATGATCTCCCAGAAGGTTTCAAAGAAAAGACCCTAAGGCATATCGCTTACTACGAAAAGAGGCTGAGAGAATACGAAGACATATTCTACAATAATCCTTTGCTCCGCCAAAGGACTGAGGGGGTTGGACTTCTTACTAAAGAAGACGCAATAAAGCTAGGTGTCACTGGCTCTGTATTACGAGCCTCTGGAGTTCCCTTTGATGTGCGGAAGTCTGAACCATATGATATCTACAATGAAATTGACTTCAAGGTTCAGTATATGCGAACAGGCGATTCGTTTGCTAGGGCATATGTTCCATTCTTAGACATGAAGGAGTCGTGTCACATTATGAGACAGTTGCTAGATAAGATGCCTCAATCTGGAGAGGTCAGGGCAAAATTGCAGCCCAACCCAAAGGGACCTGCAGGTGAAACTTATAGGCGAGTCGAATCAGGTC
>JALZGI010000480.1 GCA_030861105.1 Thermoproteota archaeon | reverse complement strand
ATAGCCATGCAAAGTCCCAATCTCAAGAATATTTTTGGGTCGATATCTTCTAATAGTCTCTTTTATAATTTTACCCTTGATAGGACCAATAGATGGCACAAATTCTCTTTCAGCCATCCTTTCTAACAACTTTAAAACTTGTGATGCTTTATCCATGTTAATTCAAACTTGTTTTCTAGATAACTACTATATGTTATTTGAATTACGATATAGCACAATCAAAGAAATTTAGGGTTTGCAGCTTTTCAATTCTGGGTTGAGTCTCTTGCTCTTTCCCAACATTATATCAGAGTCATTTTTTAACTCGTATAGCTATTCAAAAAAATAGTCCTTCTTATTGTAGGTACTCATCTGTTCACAACTAGGACATTGTTCTGCAGTGATTGCAATTGGTGTTGTTTCAAATGCCACCTCATTTATTTGCATAATTGAGGGAAATTTGAACCTACAATTTTTGCATTTAACCATTAGTTTAGCCAATTGAAACTATTTAAATTGAGTTGGATATATATCAAAAATTGTGGAGAATTTTAGTTAAAGATATTAAAATATATGACCCTGTTTGAGAGCCTAGTCAATACTATCATTTTCACGTTACCTTTGAGAGAACGGTGATATTAGAGGCTAAAACATTCACTAATTCCTAGATGCTCGAGTTACATTTGTATTAAATTGAATATATCCACAGTTACTGCATTCATATTTTCTAGCCTCATTTATTTCCCTAAATGGTTCCTCAGTCTCCCCTAAAAATGCTGTTTTTCCAGCAGGTTGCATCTTTCCCTTTGTGCAATTTGGACATAATTGGAGATTATTTTCTGTCATTCTTTAGTGGTAATCGATTGTTAGTTGCTAATAAAGATCAAGTTAAAAACTATAAGAAAAGTGATACACCTTCTGTGATTACAAGCAAACCTGAATAAAATACATTCTTCCAATATTATACCACTCAAGATATTGTAGTATTTAACATGTTAAGACCTCAATATTACATGACTTCTTTCAAAAGGGGAAATTGTCAAATGGAAGCCTAGTAGGCAACTTTTGGAAACTAGATCTAATATTGGACTAGATGGACTAAAAGCCTTCTATAGAGTTAAAAGCTTGCATTGATTGGATTGGATTGGATTTAACAAGGGTCACCAGCAATTAATAACCGCCTCCCAAATGTAGGAAGGAACTCCTAATTAGAAGGTCATTTGACACTTTCTGAAGTTAACTTGCCACTATAATTGCAACTACAAAGCCAAAGCAGCATCAACGTAAGTTCCGATAGCGATGTTAAATAAAAAAAGTTAGATGAGATCCCATAGAAGTCATGATAAAGTCTAGACCTTTATTCGGCTAAACTCCCCCATGATGAAGCTGGACCCGGGAGAAAGTAGATCCAAAGACTGTTGAAAAAGTGGAGCCATACTTTCGTCGTTTTGCATCTTAGCGTCGACCTCATCTCTATGCT
This sequence comes from Thermoproteota archaeon, assembly GCA_030861105.1. Classification (GTDB taxonomy): domain Archaea; phylum Thermoproteota; class Nitrososphaeria; order Nitrososphaerales; family Nitrososphaeraceae; genus TH5893. The sequence continues at coordinate 1,252 of JALZGI010000480.1, read as the reverse complement.
TACGGTCTTTATAGAATATTAGCTCCAACCAAACCTCATCATCCTGGTTGGCTGAGAGAGATTTGGATATATTGGTAATACCCTCCATTGGTGCCTCAGTACTATTTAGCTGGAAAACCAAATGTGTAGTTCCATATTTCCTCATGATGTTAACAAATTGCTTGTTGATATGCATCATAGCATCATGATTCTTCTTTGGTACTCGATAGACGAAATGGGCGATCTCACTGCCAATCCTTTGCTCTATTTCTGTTGTGTTTGATTCACTCATGAAAGAAATATCCTATTCTAGTTTATTAGTATCTAAGGGAAAAAAAGTATAGTTGGTTTTAAGATTAGATGGTAATATACATATTGCAACTAAAACCATAGATCTATCCTGTTTGTTACTAGGATAGAATAGGGGCCCAGAAATATTTGATAAATAGAGGCTAGTAGTCTCCTTTTTTGAGTAACAATAAATGGTTTTCAAATCCTGAGGAAGTATAATCACGATTTTAGCTAGTCAAAATCAAACAGATTATCTAGAAAGCCACCATTCCTTCTACGTCTGTTATAATAGTCATCGTGATCGTCCTCATCGTATTCTCTTCTTCCATAATGATACTTCTGGTAATGCATGTCTTCATATTTATTTTGAACACGAGCTATTTTATCTATCTCACCCCTATCTAACCATACACCTTTACATCGTGGACAATAATCAATCTCAGCTTCATACTTTTGCATAGCCTGCATCTCATCTGAACAATTAGGACATTGCAAGACAAATTTCACCTACATATATATAGAGATATAAAGTTAGTTAAGCTTAATGTTTGCTAAATGCTGCAAAGTATACTAGCAATATTTTGTGAAAATACATAATGGTGAATCTGTACTTTTATCTGATCTTAACTGCCAAATTTAAAAGTAGTACCTGCACTACTTTGAATAAATTCTTCAGGCATAGTTTCAATAATTCTGTTAACTGCTTTCCAACCTGTACAATGACAGGGTATTAAATAATCAGGCTGTGCTTTTTTAAACTCTTTTTTGTTTTCTTGCTAGCAGATGCAACCTTTTTTGCTGGATTCTTCTTAGTCACCATTATCTCAATCATTGATGTACATATTAATGATTTACTTATCTTTAGTTGTTCTTTTAAGCTTCATTCTCTAGATTGGAACAAATTCTTTGTCCCTCTAGATTGATTTATTTTTGTTTAACGTATAGGCCGTCAGGTCTTTTTTGTTGCCATCATATACATTGT
>JALZGI010000062.1 GCA_030861105.1 Thermoproteota archaeon | reverse complement strand
CTGACATATGCAGCATAGAATGATATCATATATTCAACATCATATCATGCTGAGATTAGGCCATTAGAATTTTTATAATAATACTAAATATTTGTTATTAAATATAATAGCTGAGATAGTAAAATGTAGAGGCTTCTATCGCCGAAGTAATAATATTTTTCCCCGTTGTGTTAGTGTAGAATGTTCTTCTTTTACAATTCTATGATGTCTGAATTGCTACCGCTTTTTTCTTTACTTTTTACCTCAGGTGGATTTGTGCTATCTATCAATCCAGCCAGCTCTGAGATCTTCGGATTTGTTAGAATCTTGCTAATTTCTTCTAGTTCTGAGGCTGACCGTATTACTATTCCTCTTTTCTTTGTAGGAGAGGATGTTGTTTGATTGACAGGATTTATCTCAATTGCTATTCCCTCTCTCCAAGCACCACTCTTAGAGCCAGGGAGTTTGAGCAAAAAGATACCTGGTACTGAGGTAGTTCGTCTTTCCCAGTCTGTAGAATCCTTTAGGAATTGACTTAGTCGTTCCTCCAAAGACAAGCTGGTACATTTTATTTACAAGATATGTCTTTATGTTTTTTCCTGTTAATCCCCCCTTTTTACTAGTTCGAAATCATTTCCTTTTTGTCACTTAATATGTCCGGCTGGCTAATATTATAAAATGTGAATTGAGTCATAGTTAGGATTATATTCGTAATAAACCATGCTAATCATTATCTAGCTTCCAGCTACTAATGCAAACAAAACATTTTCCTGTAGCGACGGCATCCATTATAACACTTAATGCTGTAATTTTTGCCCTAGGGATATTATCAGGAGAGCAAACACAAATTATCCAAAATTATGGCTTTATTCCAAACCATGTTTTTAATGCATATGATGATGAGAATAGTAATAATGTTCGGCAGAATCCATTAACTTCTTTACTTCAATCTTCAGAAACACCATCACCGGCATCGTCGTCATTATCTGAATCCTTGACAAGATTGTTCTCTTCTATGTTTATACATGCTGGTATCGCTCACATTGCGTTTAATCTTTTTGCACTGGGTTATCTTGGAGGATATGCAGAAAGAGCTATTGGGGTTCCACGATATGTTTCGGTATACTTTATGTCAGGAATTATAGCGGCTCTATTTCACGGTGCTATAGCCTCTTATATTCTACATAATGGGGATGTAGTATTAGTAGGTGCATCAGGAGCTTTTTCTGGTGTATTAGGAATAGCTGCCGTAGCAGGTAACAAAGGGGCGTATTATTGGCTAGTGCTACAAATTGTGTTTGCAGTGATTGGCTCCATAAGCGCACTTCCAATAGCCTTCACTGCTCATGTTGGTGGATTTATAGCTGGCGTACTTATAACCAAAGTACTAGTAAGATTAGAGCAGACAAAAAGAAAGTCTAGATATTTTCTACAGCCATGAGCGGTTTAGGTTAAGTGTGAAGAATTTTAGTATACTTTATGGTTCCTATACAGAACAACTGAATATTTTTGTTCTCTTCCATTCATTGTTGTGAAAATGGGCCGGCAGATAATATAATGTTACTGATAGTCCATATTTTATTCTGATAGGTCAATTGATAGCACATACAATGTCAAATTTGACACGATTTGATATTGTCTGACACTTGGAGAAGAGTTCAATCCAAACAACAAATTAAGAATAATAGTAGTATAGTCTTTTAAGTTAATATTGCATATTCTATTTCGGTAGGTTTTAGAAATAGGTAAAAGAAAGGTATTAAGTGAATCTCATCTTAAAGAGTTAGTATTACCTCAGCAGGGTGAACTATTTGGGCGTGTCATCAAACTGGTAGGAGGAGATAATATTATAGTAAAGTGCATTGATGGCAAAGTGAGAACATGTCGTATTCGTGGTAAAATCAAGAGAAGAATGTGGATTAGGGATAATGATTTGGTATTAGTTGCGCCATGGGACTTTCAATCCGGCAAGGCTGACATAATATGGAGATATATTAATGCTCATCAGGATAAATTAAGAGATGATGGTTATCTTGCTAATCTCAACTAGCTTAATAATCTAATTATTTGATTTAGCATCTAATTTATTTGCCTCTGATATGGTATATCTTGTTCTGATCGAACTACACAAGATGAACTTAGCCGAAGCAATGAAAGATTTACAAGCTGGCAATATCGGTGGCGCAAAGACTCCTACGCCAGTTGCTCAAGATATTCGTATAAAAATTAGGGGGTTATCTATGTGTGTAATGTAATGCCGCTGGATATATTCTTAAATGATAAGGATAGTATTTGTACACTTGTCTTCTAGCGAAGTTATTAGTTGTAAGGAATGTGGACAGCAGTTCGACACAATAGAGGCTCTAAGGGAACATGAAAAATCAGAACAAGAAGATAAAGTATTTCAAAATAAGGGACTTTGAAGTACAAATGTACGACAAAAGCATTATTGTTGCTACTTTCTTGTTACTATTGATATCGTTATTGGCCACTATATTTCTACATAATACCTCTAATTTAACACTCCTAGACCCAGTACTTGCTCAATTGAAAGGAGGATTATCTACAAGTTCAGTAAACCCAAATTCTACTATTGGAGAAAGAACTGGTAATACTACAGGAGACCTAAATACAGGAGGAACCTCCGCTGCTTCAGTTACGGATGGTCTAGCTATGACAATGTCATCTTCTGGAAAGACGGGCAATACCACTAATCTCACACTTACAGAAGGAGGAGTATCAGCATCGTCAGTAAATGAGGCAGGAGAGAAATGACAAGATCATTATCATTGTATTTTTCATTCCAAAAACAGTGTATGAAATAGTAAAAATAATTTTCATAAAGATGGGTCTATTATACTCTGTTGTTGTCTACCTTCAAAATCTCTTCCAACTTTATCCCCAACTCTTATACCCACTCTTCATACTATTTCATTGTGATTTTAAAGGTAGGAGGTTCTCCAGGCATACCCCGCTATGATTTGTAATCATAAATATGTCACTAGATAATTATTATGCTCTGAGGAGGTTTTGAATAGATTGGAGATGTATTCACGGAAAATTGAGAATAATAGTGAGGCCACTGGTTTGTGAACCATATTTGACACAATTTTAGGTCTCAACAATAGATATAATCCAGGACGAAGGGATTCAGTGGGATTTGAACCCTGATGGTAAGTGGGTTCAGTTACACTATTTATTCCAATGGACCTCTCATCTACTTTTAGTAGGAAATTAGAGTACAGATGCCAAATTATTTGAAGCAGAGGTACCATAGTGATTTGGGATATGATGAAACGTCTAATTCTATCTATAAGAGATAGTACCTATTAGAATGGCATGTTCGGCTTCCTAGTTATTTTTCATGAATACAAATGAAGTGTATCATAGAATCCATTGATAATAAGGCTATTTGATAATCTCTGAACCATTCCCATATTCTAAACAGAACTTATGGCTGGATTCTTATAGAATCCGAATCAACAGCTCATATAAACTACTTGATGGGAAATGTTTCTTATTCCATGACCAATATCTACTAAAAACAGCGTACCATATAGTCTTCGTAAAAGATTATTAGATATACAATACTTGATGTAATATGGAGAAAATCCCTAATTGCGATGTTCGTGTCCATGCTTATAAAAATGGTAAGACAATGGAACAATGTAGGAAAGAAGCTGTGAAAAA
>JALZGI010000061.1 GCA_030861105.1 Thermoproteota archaeon | reverse complement strand
GTTTTCACCAAAATCGCCAACGTATACGTTATCAGAAGAATCTACAGTTATTCCCCCTGGATTTACAAACTGGCCGTCACCGCCCAAGCCCGCAGTTCCCCAAGACATGATAAATGTTCCATCAGTGGTAAACTTTTGGACCGCGGTTTCAGGACTACCAAGGTCTGTGACATATACGTTATCAGAAGAATCTGTATCTATTGCTGCGGCACTTGTAAAACGCCCCTCCCCAAATCCTAAGACCCCCCATGATGTGATAAATGTGCCATTAGTTGCAAACTTTTGTATTTGATTGGATACACTAGTAGTGTCTGTGACGTATAGATCATTATCAGAGTCTATTGCTATTTCTAGTGGTTGTCTGAACTTACCAAAGCCTATACCCTCAGATCCCCATGTTGCCACGAAAGAATATTGTTGTTGTTCTTGAGCTGCTGCCGGGCTGAGCACGGGATCGGTTACTATTGTGACAGAAAACACAGTTGATGTCAAAACCAAAAGTATCAGAAAAATTTTGGTGCTTGGAAACATACCCATCTTAATTATAGATGTTTTATATAAATGAATGATGCTCGCTACACCAAACGCTATACAATATAACATTATAAAAAACGAGTAAATCTTTTTTATGATTTTTATTTTCTGAAAAAATTGTGGCTAGGAGGTAATTTTTGTTTTCCACTACGCAGTGGGAGGTGCCAATTTTCTCGCTTGAGGGCTATCTGCCACCAGCAGGGCCCGGTCGAGGTTTATCAACCTCCATAACTAAACCGTAAATCGGTGTATTGCCGTAGTGGTTTTCTATTCTAGATGGGTCAAGCCATATGCTTATCACTTTATCTCCCATTATTCTTATCGTTGTGGGTATATCTGTAACTGGTCCTTCTCTCATACTTGCTGTGGATGTTCCGTTGAATACTTTTGTCATGTTATTGGGCTGTGAGACGTTCGCTAAAACGAAATTTGTGATAGTGTGTGTATGCCCTGCTGTACCATCCAGCATTACCATCTGAAGCTGTGTATTAAACGGTGACGCTGCAAAGGGTGCTGTTATATTTGTAGTTGCTTGACTCATATTTGCAGAGCTATTACTCAATAAAGTAGTCGTCCATGGACCAGTGACTATCCATGCAGGTTGACCAGTTTGGTCATTTTGTATACTGGATATTACCCCAAAGGTCTGGTTTCTGCCTTGGTATTGCTGAGGAAATGCCGCGGCTAGGTAACTTTGTTGAGTAAAAATAAGAGTCACCACAACAATGGTAGCCAGAGAAGCAAATATTGCAGTAGATTCAATAAGTAGTCTTTTCATCAGAGATTGTTGGTAATTCTGTTATTTTTATATATATGCTCTTGTTTGCTTCCGTATGCCATAGAATCAGCACAGGAGCGTAAATAAAACTTGCATAAGCCCCTACGTTAGATTTCAAGTAGACTTACCAAAGAGATAGAATGGCAAGGAAATTAGGTGCTTATGTACAGTCATTAGAGCTTCAATAGAGGTTTAAGTTGAAGCAATTGGCGAGTCAAGAAATGCTATGATAATTCCAAGAATAAGACAAGGAAACCTTAATGAATTTGCACATATATCACCTTATTTTCAACCTAAATTAAAATCTGTTCTGATAGAATAACTAACCCTGCCTACCTTGCCATATTCTGCCTTCAATATGTCCTTCTGTTTTGCAGGCCATCTGCTATACTTGAAACAAAATTCTTTGCAATCGAACCGTCTGGATCTAGAAGAGGATTGAAAATAGTAATAGTTATCCCTACTGCTTGTCTAGTTGAAATTAGGATCCTTAAAAGTTCACTTAGCTCAAAGAAATCTAACCCATCACCCAGACGATAGTCAACTGCAGGCATTATCCTGTCATCTAAGACATCAGCATCAAGATGAATCCAGAATCCAGATAGTTCGTCCTTACGCAACCTAGTGGCGGCCTGCGAGGCAGCCGCTGCTATTTTTAGTTTTTTTATTTTCAAAAGATCAAAGATATGCATATTTGTATCTTTAACGTCTTGACTCCGGTAACTAGCAGATTGTTCTGCGTCACGATAGCCGAATACTACCACGTCCTCATCTCTGACAAGGGGTTTGAGGTTATCTATATTAGTAAGAACATCTGGTCCCCTACCAGAAACAATGGCTAATTCCATATCAGCAACTTCCCCTGAGGGAGACGCTTGAGGTTGATAGAAGTCAGCATGACCATCTATAAAGAATAATCCATACCTGCCAGAGCGTCGCAACGATAAAAGCGTGCCGATAAGAATACTGCAATCACCTCCGAGCACTATAGGAAATTGACCGTGATTAAGGACCTCTCTTACAGCAGAGGATAGTTGTAACGAAAATGATCTGATCGCATTGGCATTTAATAACATTGTTTTCTGGTCACGGTTGGGGTTATACCTTGACGACGGTTGAACACGACCGCCATATTCTGCATTTAGTTTCTCCAACAAACCCGCCGTCTTTAACGCCTCTGGCAGATATTCTACTCCTGTGGGCCGTAGTCCCAGAATTGAAGGTGCATCTATTACTGAATAGCGTGTGTTATCTATCAAGATAATTCCCCTTGAGATATACATAATTATGCATAAGAAGGTTCAGTTAACATTTTGATTGTGGAGATCAACATAGCTTCATGCTAGACATTCCACAGAAATTCATCCATATTGTCTTCTTTCAAATAATTGAATCATAATAGCTCCCGGTTTTATGTAGCAATAG
>JALZGI010000083.1 GCA_030861105.1 Thermoproteota archaeon | reverse complement strand
CGGCAATATCGGAGTTTGATTCTAAAATCCTGCTCCCAACAGATCACTTGGTTGCATCTTCGAAAAACGACAGCTATACTACAACTGCAAAGAACTGTATTCCAGATGGGATGGCTGGATTTGATATTGGAGTCGAAACAGTACATAGGTTCTCTCTCGAAATAGGTGGTAATGGGGGTGGAACTATCTTTTGGAATGGTCCCATGGGATTATTTGAAATTGGCGCGTTTTCGAACGGAACAGTCAGTATTGCTAAGAGTATGGCTCTAGCGTTTTGGCGCGGCTCAAAGACTCTAATAGGAGGAGGAGATACGTTGGAAGCAATGAAACGGGCCGGTGTCACAGAAAGTGAGGTAAGCCATGTCTCGACTGGAGGTGGTGCAACACTGAGGTTTCTAGCAAATGATGAGATGCCAGGAATAGACGTGCTACAACACATTTGACCTCTTATGATCCAAAGCAAAGAGGACATTAGGATCATTTACTGAAATAATACTGGCCATCCAAGATATGTCCACTATTAATGAACAAATCAATACATTGACGGTAATTCCTTGCCGCCCTTGAGATAGTGTCATCTTATTCAAGGGTATTTAATGATGATGGTACGGAGCAACTCATAATATATCCCGTGACGAAACTCTATGGGTTGACCAAAATGTTGGGTTTAGGCTATCATCACTGGAAGGAGGTTTCTCAAGTACTTCAGTCGATCGTTCCTGTTTATGATAAAGTGAATATGGCGATTTCGTTGGGGAAGGCCGACAAATACCGCCGAAAGGGGATCAAAGGTAACATTTGCTTGGGGGATAAGGTGCTTGATGCAGGATCGGGTTTTGGAAACATGTCAAAGATCGCTAGGGATACAACAGATCAAAACCTGGATGTTGTTCTATATGACCCACTTTCAAGGATGCTTTCGAGTACCAGAAATTTTCTACACCATTCTTCACATACGACGTTAGTATCAGGAGTTTTCGAATTCATGCCCTTTAGGGGACAGATATTTGACGCAGTCATGTGTGGTTACTCCTTGCGAGATGCAATAGAGCTAGAATCAGCAATTACAGAAATGCATCGTGTACTCAAAAAAGAGGGATTGCTTGTTGTCGTCGACCTCGGAAAACCGGATAACGTGATACTACGGGCATTTGTGTCTTTTTATTTAGAATATATTCTCTCTACAGTAGCCTTTTTCATCGCCGGTCAGCTTGGTCTGAAGTTCAAAACTATACATGGCACTTTTAAAAAGTGGCCTAGAAATTCTGAGCTGCGATCCATACTAAGTCGGCATTTTTCAGAAGTAAGATTCGAGACAGGCTTGATGGGGGCAGCAATAATAGTCCTCGCTCACAAAAGTAAGTAAACCTAATTCCTTCAATTTGACTTTCTTACTAATTTTAGAGAGAGTCTCACATCCAGTCTTAAAGGTGTAGTCCGATAGATTGATTTTGTAGTGAGGGTAAAACGACCGACTCACGCAAAGTTAATTAGAAGGCAAACAAACTTTTTGATGTCTTATGGCGCATACGGATCAGATTAGAGAGGTTTATGATGAAGCTAGGAAAAATAATCAAAGTGTCATAACAGAGGAATCTGCAAAGGCAATTCTAACCAAATACGGAATCAATGTGCCTCCATATGCACTTGTTTCGACTCCCCAAGAGGCCATGGATAAAGCTAAGGAGATAGGTTTTCCTTTAGTCGCAAAGATTGTCTCTCCTGAAATTTTACACAAAACGGATGTAAAGGGAGTCAGGGTTGGACTTGAGACAGAGCAGGAGGTTCAAGATGCCTTTTACGATATGTACGGTAGACTCTCAACCAAGTATCATGTTAAGGGAGTCATATTGGAAAAAATGGTCGATGTGGGATTGGAGGTTATAGTAGGACTTCAAAACGATCCTCAATTTGGCCCCGTTATGATGTTTGGATTGGGCGGGATAAATACGGAAATATTCAAGGACGTGTCGTTTCGCGTGCTTCCTATAACACCAGAAGACATCGAAGAGATGATAGAAGAATTAAAGGGTAAAAATATGCTTAAGGGCTTTAGGGGCACTGAGCCCATTGAACACGCTGTCATATCGGAGTTGTTAATTAAAATTTCAAAGTTAGGAATAGAGGCTGCGCCCTACTATGAGTCCGTTGATTTTAATCCTGTCATTCTCTATCCGCATAGTTACTTCGTAGTCGACGCTAAGATGCTTCTAAGAGAAAAACCAGATCCGGAAACAGTATCCAAGGCAGAGCCTGACTCCTCCTATATGGACCTTTTTTTCAATGCCAATTCTGTTGCACTTGTAGGAGCCTCTCCCGAAGAAGGAAAAGTCGGGAATTCCGTCTTGAGAAGTTTGGCAAAGCATGACTACAGGGGTAAAGTATTTCCAGTAAACGCAAAAGGATATCCAGAGATTATGGGCATTAAAGCCTATAAAAGCCTTGATGAGATTAACGAGCAGGTGGACGTTGTTGTGGTCACCGTTGACTTAAAGTTTGTCCCGGAACTCCTACGAAGCTGCGGTAGGAAAAATATCCATAACATGGTAATTATTTCGGGCGGGGGAAAAGAGCTGGGAGGAGACCGAGCTGCAATCGAAAATGAAATAAAAAAACTATCATCTCAACTGAAGGTTAGAATTATCGGACCTAATTGCATAGGTATGTTTAATGCTGTCAATAGACTGGACTGTGCATTTCAGGGTCACGAAAGAATGTTGAGACCTCAAAGAGGAGAAGTCGCATTTCTATCCCAGAGTGGGACTATTGGTATTGCGTTTATGGAAACCTCCGACACCTTCGGAATGAGCAAAATGATCTCGTACGGTAACAGATCAGACGTCGACGAGGCAGACATGATATGGTATTTGGGTGAAGATCCCAACACGAAGGTGATAGGATTATATGTTGAAGGGCTGGGCGACGGAAGAAAATTCATAAATACAGCCAAGAAAGTGATCCTAGAAAAAAATAAACCAATATTGGTATTTAAGAACGGCAGAACGACCAGAGGTGCAAAGCAGGCCGCATCTCACACAGGTTCACTCGGGGGGTCATACAATGTAGTTAAAGGAGCTCTAGAACAAGCTAAAATAATCTCTTTGGACAGTTATGAAGAACTCACAGGATCTCTAAAGGCGCTCACATGGCAACCGTTGCCAAAAGGAAATAGAGTTGCGATGATAACTAATGGAGCAGGACCGGTCATTGCAGCAATTGACAATTTTGAAAGGCTCGAGCTCTCCGTTGCAGAGATTAGCACCTCAACGATCACCAAACTGAAAGAGCATTATCCACCTACTTATGTCATAGGCAATCCGTGCGACATCACAGGGTCTGCAACTGCAGATGATTATAGATTTGCGATTCAAGCCTTTATGGATGATCCCAATGTGGACATAATAATGCCATGGTTTGTGTTTCAAGACGATCCATTAGAAGAAAACATTGTGGATGTCCTCCAAAGTTTCCAGAAACAGCGAAGTAAGCCAATTCTTGTGGGCGCAATGGGCGGGCCTTTCACACAAAAAATTTCAAGGCGCATAGAAGACACAAATGTCCCCGTATATCATTCTGTTATTACATGGGTTACTGCTGCAGGTACTATTGCCAAATGGTCTCGCATTACTAGTAGCACGAAAAACACGTCCAGCGACCAGTAAAAATAATTATAAAAATGAGCCTTTTTATTCGTTAGGAAAGCTTATTATATATATATGTAAGAACAAAGGTAATGGAAAGTGCTCAACAAAGTCAAATCGTAACTATAACCCCTAAGGCCGCAGAAAAGGTATCGGAATTTATGAAACAAGAAGGGAAAGATAATCTGTTCCTACGAGTTTATGTCTCAGGTGGAGGATGTTCCGGTCTTTCGTACGGGATGGGATTTGAAGAGAAATCGGACGAGGATGACTACATACTAGAACAAAACGGAGTCAAGGTATTGATAGATAGTTATAGCCAAAACTACTTGAAGGGGGCCAATATTGACTATATCGAAAGCTTGATGGGCTCAGGATTTAAAATAAACAATCCCAATGTAACCAAAAGCTGCTCGTGCGGACATTCCTTTTCAACTGATGGCTAGAGCTATTCTTCAAGCCGACTACACACAATAGCAAGCCATTTCGTTGCTAGTTCGCCTTAGGGCCAAAGACCCCTGGTATTAATTGCTTCTACAACCCTATTCACCGCTAGAGCTATGCTTGCTATTCTCATATTCACTTGGTATTTTTCGTGAGTATCGTATACATCATTGAATGATTTTGTTATATTTCTGTCCAGCATACTATTAACCTGATCCTCGGTCCAGTATTCTCTTCTAAGATTCTGTAGCCATTCGAAATATGAGACGGTAACACCCCCTCCATTTGCAAGGACATCCGGTATAACCAAAATCTTATTTTTATACAATATTTCATCAGCTTCTGGCGTGGTAGGGCCGTTTGCAGCCTCTGCGACCATCTTTGCTTTAACCTTGTTCGCGTTTTTCTTGGTGATTTGGTTTTCAAGAGCGGCAGGTATCAAGATAGTGCATTCCGTTTCCAGTATTTCGTCATTAGAAATCGAATTTGACTCAGGGAACCCCACAACCGAACCAGTTTTTTCCTTATGCTTTCTAAGTGAACCAATATGGATACCGTTTTTGTTATAGATGCCACCGTGAGAGTCCGACACGGCTACCACTTTAGCTCCCATTTCCTCGACTAATTGTGCCGAAAACTGACCGGCATTTCCAAAACCCTGTACCGATACATTTACTGTTTGCAAACCAATCCCCAGTCTCCTTGCAGCCTCTCTTACTGTAAACGACAAGCCTCTTCCTGTAGCCTCATTCCTCCCCAGTGATCCCCCGATTGCTAGTGGTTTTCCAGTTATCACTTCAGGTTGAACAAAATTACCTTTCAGTGCCGAGTATGTATCCATTATCCAAGACATTTCCTTGCCACCAGTATACACATCAGGAGCCGGAATATCAGTATGAGGTCCGATAATATCTGCGACTGCATAAGCGTAACGCCGAGTCATACGTTCAAGTTCGCTAACTGACATTTCCTTTGGATTGCAAATTATTCCACCTTTCCCACCTCCATATGGTATATCTGCAATGGCACACTTCCAAGTCATCCACATTGAAAGGGCCTTGACTTCGTCGATACTCACCTGCGGATGGTATCTTATGCCACCTTTAAAGGGGCCGCGCGCGTCGTTGTGCTGTGATCTAAAACCAGTAAAAACTTTGATCTCGCCATTGTCCATTCGGGTTGGGAGAGATACTGTAAGGACTCGCTTTGGATGGGCTAGAACGTCGTGCATTCCTCTATCTATTCCAACTATCCTGGCTGCTTCATCAAGTTGTTTGAGAGCGACCTCAAAAGGATTTATAATATTATTGCCCGTAGATTCTGACATTATATTATTCAGGAAAATTCTGGCGTATTTAAGCTTTGAAGAAGCACGATAACCAAACCCGCGTACAAGTGCAAAATACTGCCTCTGCCCCGACGGTTGTCACTTGTTTAGGGAATATAATAACCCTGGGGCTATTGCTTCTTGATTTTACGTGAAATCAAAAAGCGTAGCTGGTCCTCTGTCAGCTTATCATCCTCTATGCCAAGGGCCTTTGCGATGGTCTCCAGTTTTTCTCTCTCAGATCCTACCGGACCTAAAATTTTTGGGACATACGATGGGCTCGAGCCCTCCGATCCAGCTGAACGAGAATCGTTATTATCATTTTGGATCAATTCCTTGGCTTTCTCGTACTCCCCAGTCGCCCGGCCCAATAACCTTGCGAAACCTGAGAGCTTGTTGGAGCCCACGATTAAAAATATGACAATCAGGATAATAATTGCCCATTCAGAAGCACCTATATTCATTTGAAGCATGTCGATTTGCATGCCTACAATTGAAACTACCGCTTAAAATTTTAAGTTTTGCAAGCCCGGGTTTTCGAAATCACCCCTTACTTATTATTAGTTGGGCTTAAAAGATAGTCGCACCTACCTGCGGTAATATCATTTGCAATCCGGCGGGGACAAAATAAGGAAGGCAAAGGGTGCTGTGCCTGGCGATTATCTAAATCCCAGTCAGTTACATGTCGTGTTCAGTTTTCTGATGATCTCCCAACCTATCCAGGCTGCTAAAGGTTTTCTTACATATGTCGCACGTCAATGGGTTCAAATTAGGCTCGTTGTAATCGAGACCTGGTTCTCCTTGGTCGTCTTCCATAAGTTTGGGACGTCACATCAACTATATCACCTTTCTCTTCCCATGCAGTTCGTTCAGTGCTTTACTGTGTGGCAATCTTTGCATTGTGCAGGATAATCATTAAATTCGGTCTGGATCAAAGAATTTAGGATGGGCTATCGACCTATGGATGAGGCTACTATTGCCCAGTTACGCCTCTTTGTAGATAGGCTCAACACTGAGTCGGAGGAGGGTTCCGTAATTGTAGTTGAGGGTAAGCGAGATGTCGAAGCCCTTACTAGTATCGGATGCACAGGCCAAGTCACGCCGCTGAATAGATTCAAAGGCATAAACAATTTTGTTGATAGCCAATGCAATATTGACAAAAAGATCATCTTGCTTCTAGACATGGACAGAACTGGGAAATATCTCACAAGTAAACTACTGAAACAGTTGCAGTCTAGAGGAGGAAATGTAAGTCTATTCTATAAAAAATCACTCGCTAGGATTTCAAATGGAAAGATTAGACACATAGAGGATCTAATCTCGTACGCGCCACTTTTATCTGGCATTACAGACGCCAGGAAGGACCTCTTTATGTATACCTAGCAACCGGGATCCGTCTGGCTCCTGCGTCATTAGTTCTTCAAATAATAGTCCAAGCACTTATATTCAAGCGAAAAGTTTGTACTTTTAATAATAGTATATGAGGTTATGAGATTGCCTAATACAGGTATTGTAAAATATCATGTTAAACTTAAATTCGAAGTTGACGGTCTCGTTGAGAAGGCAGACATTATTGGCGCGATATTTGGTCAAACAGAAGGTCTACTGGGCCCAGAAATGAACCTAAACGAGTTACAAAAGGTATCAAAAGTCGGAAGAATTGAGGTCAACGTGGATTCCAAGTCCAATATGGCAAGAGGAGATGCGCTAATTCCGATGAGCACAGATATTTCCACAGCGGCCCTGATAGCGGCGGCAATAGAAAGCATAGATAAGGTAGGGCCTTTTCAGGCTAAATTTCTACTCTTGGGCATAGATGACATCCGTGCTATCAAGAAACGAATTATTGTTGACCGCGTTAAAAGAATAGTCCAGGAGTGGGCAACAAAGACTATTAGTGAGGGAGAAGAAATGCTTAAGGACGTTTATGATGCGAGCAAACCTGGTAGGCTAACCACTTTTGGAAAAGCGCAACTAGCTTGTGGCACAGGGGTATTTGAGACTGATTGGATAATCCTCGTTGAAGGTAGGGCTGATGTTATCAATTTGCTCCGCGCAGGCTTCGATAACTCAATAGCTATTGAGGGTGCAAAAATCGATGAGACTATCACCAAACTCACAGAGGATAAAAAAGTAGTGGCCTTTATTGATGGGGACAGAGCTGGAGATCTAATTCTCAAGGAGCTACAAGGCCTCGTCACAATCCAAAAAGTATTGAGAGCGCCGCCAGGAAGAGAAGTAGAGGAGCTG
>JALZGI010000464.1 GCA_030861105.1 Thermoproteota archaeon | reverse complement strand
TGAAGAAGGATGATTTAAGATTAAAGGCTGTCTTTGCTAAAGGAAATGATATCACAATTTCGATCTGCTTGTCGATAGCTGCATATATGGTTCTATCAGGATTTCTTCTCCCAGAGAATTATTCAATGTGGGCTATTATTGCAGGCTGGTTTGCTGCAGGTATTATGTGCCTATGGAATTTCAGGTCATGTGGAAGATATCATTGTGCAATAACTGGCCCAGGATTTTTTGGCCTAGGTATTCTATCATTGGTTGAAGCATTGGGTGTGTATAATACCCCGGAATGGATTAAATGGTCTATTTGTGCTTCAGTATTGGCAATTGGTTTTGGACTTGAATTTATGCATAAAATAAGGGAAGGGACATGTTATTGTGAAGTACGTAACTAATGGTTGTAGAGTTTTGATACTATGAAATAGAAAAAGATCTAGGTTTTTGACAACATTATAATAACAAGATATCTAATTAGAAGGACATAGATATTCTTGAAGAATATAATATATAGAGGAGTAATTTTGGCTGTTCTATCGCTCATGCAGATAAGTCCGGCAACAACATTCTTCCCGTGAGCAATTTTGACACTCTTTAGGAGAATTGCTATCTATACACTCCTTAGGATAGCAACCACAGTCAGCACATCTAAGAGTATACATGTTTAATTGCAATAGATATTCCCGCCTTAGTTACTTATAAAAGTCATATTGCAAAAGCGATTGGTAAGGAACAGGTTGATTTAATATCAAAAGTAATAAGGCCACCGGAAGGACATGAAAGTTTCTTTGATTTCAAACGTAATAAGAAAGGAATGGATTTGTATGTCGATGCAACTGAGTAAGAAGTAATAGAGGAATCAACATGACAAAGACTCAACATCCTTCGGTATGCTTTTGTCTCCCCTTGGAGACTTATCACATACGTCTATCCCTCGATTACCGAGCATGACATTCAGATAAATTTGTCATTTCTTCAACATTTTTAAATATATGGCTGCTTATTCCTATCTTCTATGAAAAAAAATAATGCTATAACGATAACGATAACATTAATAGCAATACTATTAACATATTTTTATTCGGTAACTACTCCTCTTTCTGTACCCATTTATGCACAACAAGATCTACAACTTGTTAAATCTAAAAACCTGCAAATAGAGTTGGATGATAACTTAACAACCAATGCTCAACTAACATTTCCCGCAGTAGGACAGGGACCATATCCTGGTATCTTGCTTATCTCTGGCTCTGGTGCTAATGACATGAACGAAACTGCAGGGTTTATTCGTATTAATGAGACTACTGGAGAAAAAGATTATCCACCTGTGACACTCTTTCAAATCGCTCAATATCTATCTGAAAGAGGATTTGCGGTACTTAGATATGACAAAAGAGGAGTTGGAGAGAATCATACAATCTTAGATACCAATGTGTGGGGAAATGTAACGATAGACGATTTAAAACATGATGCAGGGAAGGCTCTTGATGTGTTGATGCAACAACCGGAAGTTAATAATAAAATCACAATAATAGGTCATAGTGAAGGTACAACTCTAGCACCAAGAGTTGCTATTGATAATCCTGACAAAGTTGACAACATAGTGCTTATGGGAACGATGGCCCAGAATGTCACAGATCTCCTTCATTTCCAAACTGTTGAATTGCCAGTTCAATATGCTGAAGAAGTATTGGATAAAAACGGTAATGGATCGCTCTCATTACAAGAAGCATCCCAGGACTTGGTCTTTGAACGTCTGATTGGAGGAAATCTCAGTGTTATTTTAACTCAGAACCTACCAAACGGTACTTCGCTCCTAAACCCGGAGTATAACCTCAATAACGATACTTCAATAAATATAGAGAGAGAACTTAGGCCTGCTTTAGAACAAAATGCAAAATCATTTTTTGCATCCTCAAAGCCAGGAACAGGATCGATAGAAGAAGGTAAATGTACAAATTTAGAGGGTTGTGATGCATACGAGAAATCATTCTTCGCATTTGAACCAAATCTTAGAACTATTGGCAAGGTTCCTCCAAGTACCGGAGTTCTATTATTGAATGGAGAAAATGATACTCAGGTTCCAGTTCAGCAAGCACTACTTTTACAGCAAAGATTAACCGAAGTAAAACATCCAGATCATACTTTGATTACTTATCCCAACCTTGGGCATGACTTCTCCCCTTCATCGCAATGGTTCACAGAAGTTGGACCAATACCAGAATACGTTCTGCAAGACATATTCAGTTGGCTAAGTGACAGTGCCAGAGCAAAAGGTCATCTAATGGAGTGAAGAATACTATCTTTTTGTACAAAAATCCTCTCTGCAGAGTCGCATCAATAGACTCTAGTGGAGTGAAGGGGAAATTGGATTATGACAAAGAAAAATATAAAGAGATGATACTTGATGCAGCAGAAACAGTTCTAGGATATTTTGGCTTCAATAGAGCTCTATACGGAAATAAGAAAAATAAATCAAAGCGAAAATGGAAGTGGTTCGAAGAGCTAAGACAAGAAAGAGAAAGAGACA
>JALZGI010000458.1 GCA_030861105.1 Thermoproteota archaeon | reverse complement strand
TCAATTACCAAACCATATGTTTTCAATAGATTTGAATCAGTCAAGATATCTGACGGACGCCCCTGAGCGATAACCTTCTTATTTATACAAATGACCCAAGGAAGTCTTCTTGAAATTCCAGCAAGGTCATGAGTAGCCATAATTATAGTCAATCCTGCCTGATTCAGAGAAGTTAATACCCTAAGTATTTTTTCCCTTGTGTTGTGATCAACTCCTGATATGGGCTCATCTAGGACCAGAATACTTGGATTTCGAACCAGTGCTCTTGCCAGAAAGACTCTTTGCTGTTCTCCCCCTGAAAGTTCTCGTATTTGTCTTTTTCCAAATTCATGGTTGTGAATCCCAAGGGAATTCAGAATTTTATCTATCCTCCTTACATTGCTCGACGAGATGAATGGAAAGACACCAGACCTATTCCAAATCCCCATTCCGACTACTTCTCTGACTGTTACCGGAAAAGTCCAGTCTATAGTTTCTATCTGCGGAACATAGCCTATTACGACTTGCCTTTGGTCGACTATCGTTTCGTAGGGGTAGGTTGTATTGGATATACTGTATTCCAACGATCCAGTCCAGGGCTTATAAAGGCCTGCAATAATCTTGATCAGAGTTGTTTTTCCCGAACCACTAGGACCAAGAAGACCAACAAATCTCCCTCTGGGTATCTGCAAATTCAGGTCTTCAATAACAGGTTTGTGGGAGGTGTATCCATATGATATATTCTTCAAGGAGAGGTGAGGGATTACCTTTAGACTAACGGCATTGTCTTGGCTGTCTGGAAAAAATCCATTATTATTGGTTTTTCCTTTTGGACGTGTATCCCTTCTGTTTCTCCACATCCAAAACATTATAGGACTTTTATTAAGATATCTTAAGTCTTTTCACTACCTGTACCAGCCATCAGGTGGATAAGTATATGTTGAGGGATCGATTGCAGAATTTGGCGACTCTATTGCCTTTATCATTGTTCCTCTAGTAAACGATATCACAAGTAAACCTGCAATGATAAATGCCGAAACGAAGTAGCCTTTACAGCTGATCATTACAAAGAGTGCGCCTCCTAGTATTAAAGTCTTTATAAATAATCCTATTTGTTATTACATCTTTCATATTTCATAATACTTATGCGAATGTTGTGGAATAGAGCGGGGCTGAACTTCTATTAGCTGTCATCTCCAGTCCGACTGTCAGCAGGCTGCAGACCACAATACAAAGATCAATAAGATCGTGCAAGGCTTCTTACCCTTCCTGATAAAACCTCGATAAAAAGGTGTCAAAATAATAGAGGCGACCAAAAAATCTCATTAAGGACTGTAGGTTCATAGTATCCTAAAAGAAAATGAACTGTTTTGATCCAGAAAATATGATCCGTCAAGACATGAGTCAATCAAGGTTTAGGTATTCTTTGTTGAAGATCAGAACAGTTAAAGAGAATAAGAATAAGAATAAGAGGACATGTTGAAAAATCTTTTAGATAAGGCAACATAACTCTTTACTGATGTCTTATCCTAAAGATATCTTTTCTAGAATGTTTAGTGAAGAAGGGAAAAGTAGTCGAAACCTTCTCTATCCGAAGGAAGAGCAGGTAGATATTGAGGAACTAGATGAGGCCCTATCTACTAACATCTTCAACGTAATGCTAAGTAGGCGATCGCAGAGAAAATTTGATAACAGACAAGTAGAGCATTCAAAAATTGAGATGATATACGCTGCAGCCGATACTGCGCCGACGGCGGGAGGATTCCAAGGTTTTGAGATTTACCATGTCAAACAGGATACGCTAAAGCTAAAGCTTGTTGACGCTGCTAATAAACAACCTTATGTCAACGCACCAGTGGTCCTAGTTTTCTGTATGAATCCTGGAAGGATAAAAATGAACTTCCCTCCTACTATACTTAGGAAATTTTCTCTTCAAGACGCGACGTTAGCCGCGGCATATGCACAACTGGCGGCACATGCTTTGGGATTGAGTTCTATATGGATAGGTATGATCGATGAGGAAAAAATCATGAGTATATTAGACACAAAATTCACTCCTTCTTCAATCCTATGTCTAGGATATCCTCAGAAGATCCTTCAGCCCAAACCAAAAAGAAATCTGAAAGAATTAATTCACGATGTCTAACTTCTGCCTTCTTATAATCGAGTTAGTATTACTTCAAAATAGGACTAAAACTAGACTAACGATTTCAATTGCCTCTATATTAACAAATGTAGTCGACGTCTACTAATTTATCGAAAGGTCTTAAGGCCTGGGGAAGAATAATTGTGCACAAGGCTCTGATGAGCTGTTACAAAAATCAAAGATGATACCATAAAATAACAAAATGGTAAGGAGTAAGATAAATTCTTGCACATACCATCATAAGCGCGTCTCCTTCCTTTTCATTCAACAGAAGAAGCTAGCACATTTAAGGGCGAAGATCGATTGACCTTATTATTAACTATATTGAACGCACAATAACAGTCGGATAGTCTGTATGTGGTGATTACTTTTGTGACAGTACGGCTTCGCCACTGACCTTGGTTCCTATTTCATAGGCTTCAGAAATATCCTTAACAAAGATCATTCCGTGAGCCTCCTTCCCAGGACTAATGTTATTCAGTATATCATCAACAATTTCTTTTGCCTTGGAGTCGGGAACGATTGCTTCGATTTTGGTTCGTTTCACGTATGCAGGAGTTATCATTCTTCCCGTCATGTATGATCTAACCATTTCAGGTACGGCTTCTCTTTTTGTCCTGCCAGCACCATTGATTTCATAAAAAGTTATACCGCCTGTTCCGTGATTTTGGAGAATTTCAGTAACCTGAGCAAGGTCGTCCGTTCTAATGAAGACATTTAGCTCCTTCATGTTATTAAAATCAGAACAGTGAATTTATAAATGTCTTTAGTCTTTGAAATTCCTTATAACGATCTTAAATTATGGAGAGATACTCTCATGTGCAGCTGATCATACTTAGAGAGATAGTGTAGTCCATGATATCGCTTGAACCCCTGTAAAATTTAAAATACATGCTTGTTGATGCTATAAGTCTAACGTGACCTGAATTGCACGGGATATTTACATCTGAAGAGCTTCAAAGATATTCCATAAAGTTCCTTTGCGGTTTGTTCAGGATGTCCCATGGCAATTTGGACAACAGCGTAAGGGGATTTGATGTCTTTTTCAAGAGTGTTAGTCCGGAAGCATATGAAAGGCCAACCTTTGGATACCAAGCTACAAATGAGCTAATTTTAGATCTTGAACAAAAAGGGTTCATAGAGAGGGAGACAGCTGAATATGTTAAATTAACTCCAGAAGGTCTGAATAAATGTAAGGAGGATTGTCACAGATATTATTGAACATACTTGCTACTTGCATGCATAGTATTCTGGTAAAAGCAATATTTGTTATTGACGGCATTTTCTGACTAATGATTACCTTGCTGGCATTTAATTACTTGGCTATACTTTACGCATTCTGTAGGCTGCCAGAAACACGGTATCAG
>JALZGI010000427.1 GCA_030861105.1 Thermoproteota archaeon | reverse complement strand
GAGCTACTGATGGACTCACTGGCGGCAATGTTTCTGTCGCTGATGCCTACATTTCAGATGTTTCATCAGATGAAAACAGGAGCAAAAACTTTGGAAAGATGGCAATGTCTTCTAACCTGGGCTTTATTGTTGGACCCGCATTGGCAGGAATTCTAGGTACAACAATCTATGGAGAAACATTACCTGTCCTGGCAGCTTTGTTTCTCTCCTTAGCCACGTTAGCTGTAATAGGCCTTGCCTTAAAGGAATCCAAATCCTCCGCGGTAACTTCGACAGAACAGGTTGTAGAAATTTCAGACAAACAAAGAGGAACTGTCGGAAAAGTCTTTGCATTTGAATGCAAGGAGTGTTACAAACCTTCAAATCCCAAGAGACTTAAATTCATAGATATTTTTAATCTAAAACATATTCCATTTTTGCTCTTATTATATTTTTTAATATTCCTTGGCTTTAACATCTTTTACACCTCATTTCCTATTCATGCCATATCTGGTTTGGGGTGGACAGTAACTGAAATGGGAATATTTTTTGCGGTATTGAGCGGCATGATGGTTCTGGTCCAAGGTCCAATTCTAAGTAGAGTGTTGAAAAGATTCCCTGAAGAAAAATTAGTAATTATCGGCAGTGTGATTTTAGGTGCAAACTTCGTTTTGTTAGTATCAAATAATATTGTATTAGTTTATGGTGCAGCTGTATTATTTGCAGCTGGTAATGGTCTAATGTGGCCGTCTGTAATGTCAATACTTTCAAAGCGTGCGGGATCTATCAATCAAGGTGCAGTTCAGGGTGTCGCAAGTAGCTTTTCAAGTCTTGCAAGCATTATTGGATTAACAGTTGGAGGTCTCTTGTATAATTTAATTGGGGAGATCACTTTTCTAATTAGTGCCGGAGTAATATTCACAGTTTTTATTCTATCATTCCAGCTGTTAAGATTGAACTATTAAACAAAAGTCTCCCCAATGAATAATTTTTGGAGAATGTATCTCAATTTTTGGATGATAGTAGTGAAACTGGACTCGATTGTGATTTTGTAATAAAAGAGATGCTAAGGAAGGATTTCTGAGAAATGGTACAGATCATGTCATAAATCAACATCGAATAGATGCTAAGGAAATATATTGGGACAAGATGCCTGGAAACTTTCATTTCCCAAGACAATAAAGTAGTTTTCGTAGGGAATGTAACTGGTACACATAAAGGCAATTTTTTCTTCATACCGCAAACAGGCAATAAAATTTCCTATCAAGCAGTACACATTCACAAGATAGAGAAAGATCGTAATAGTAGAGCACGAAGCGGTAAGAGATGATCTCAAGTTTATGATGCAGCTAGGAGTAATTAAACCTGCATCTGAATTTGAGTCATATATCAAGGTTGGAAAGGAGTAAGGTAATTGAAGTCAAAATGATCGAAGGTCTCAGTGGGGCCAGTGGTTTATGAACGACACTTGGCATAATATCATGGTCTACGTAGAGTAAAGTATCAAAGTAATAGTTACCGCTGAGTATAGAACAACAATAAAAAGTTAAATCTTTTAATAGATACATCAGGAATAATAGGTAAGATGCAGTTTAATTTATTTGAAACAAGATTCAAGTGTAAGATATGTGGGAGAGTTCTGACCACTAAACCTCTGCTGAACAAACATCATAAAGAAGAACATAACATGTAAAAATCCTTTTTTATTAATCATCTTAATACTTTAGCCGTGAGTGAAGGTACACGACATCAGTATGGACTAACAGTTTCAGCATTCTTAGGAGGAATATCATTTACTATTATGGCCTTTTTGATAGAGATGCACACGGATAACAAGTTTCATTATCCAATGATAGATAATATACCAAATTTTATGGAATTATCAGAATTGGTTATTGCCGGATTAGCTGCCTCGGGGACTTTCTTTATTGTGTCAAGTATAGGAATGATACCTGTTGCAAGCGGTAGAATTAGGGAAGTCTCACCATTGGCTAGGTGTGCATATACTTGTATGTTAGTTGGATTCTATATATTATGTGGTGTTATTGCATTAATACTACTTCCCTTTTCTACCATAGCTGCCGTAGCGGTTGCGATTATCTCAGTTATAGTTATTGTTATGTACTCATTTCTTTATGACAGATTTGAGGAATAATATGGTATAGAACTAAGTAACAATACTTCACAAAATGAAGGAGGTGGGAAAAGATGAAATGTTAAGAAATCGACAGAAAGACATGAATTTAAGATATTACCAAAATGCACTAATCCCCTCTCCTCAAATTGCATTGGGCGCAATGTTATGGATGGTTGTATGGTGGGTTACAGAATGTGTATCCCTAGGGTTTACGAGTTTGTTAGCACCTTTTATTTTCATAACTAGTGGATATTGCCGGTCAATGAAGCACTCACAAAATTTGCTGACCCGATAATTTGGATTTTTATATCTGTTTTATTCTTGCAGCTGCATTTCAGAAATGTGGACTGGATGAAAGAATTGCATACAGGCTCGCTACCCTCGTCC
>JALZGI010000423.1 GCA_030861105.1 Thermoproteota archaeon | reverse complement strand
GAGTATGATTTCTTAGTATATCTTTAGCCAATCGCTTATAGTCAGATATTTCCACCGATCCTGATAATTTCTGAAGTTCTTGGTTCTTTTTGATTAATACAGATTTCTTCTCCTCAAACATTTTAATCATAGCATCAAACGAGCTGCCGCTTGTAGACATAGGTGGGGTACTGAAATGCTATTCTATATAAAATAGAAACAATGCCTGTCTTTTCGTATTCTGTATTCCCTCGTAGTATTACTTTATAGGTAACGCAGTTTTTCTATGTCATATCTTCCTATGTTTGATAACTCCTAAACCAGATAACAGATCCCCGTTCATGTTGCTATTGCTTGCTACTGCTTGTTACTGTCGACGGTTCACTCGTTCATACGTTCATCAATCATGAGAAATGAGAATTGAATATTGCCGAGTAATGGAGAGGATTCAATGAAGGAGCAAACGTCCTACGGACACTGCCTCTTTGGTAGTTTTTGTCTCCTAAGAGACTTATGACATACTTCTATCCTCTACATTACTCTAATTTTTAAGTCATACACACCTAGAATATAATGATTTTGAAGTCAAGTAAATTGATAATTGATAAAACTTATTTATCTACCACTACCCCTTGATAGACATGAAGCAATTAGATATAATAGTTCCACACGAGAGGCTCTCTGATGTAAACCAAATTCTTTATAATCACAAGGTCGGTGGAATGATGTATTATGATGTCAAAGGTAGAGGGCGTGTAGAACGACAACCGAGGGAAGAAAGAGTAAGTGCAGAGGCTGGCGGTTATACTACGGGAAGAAGGTATATTCCAGAGTTTGGTTCCAGAACAAAGGTCGAAGTACTTGTACCTGATTCAACATATAAGCAGATAATAGATGAGATTTTAAAAACAATGAGTACTGGTTCGGCTGCAGACGGCAAGATTTTCGTCAAGGATATCCCTGAAGCATATGATATAGGAACCAAACAGAGTGGAGACCCTGCTCTTTAGTAAAGAAGAAAAACATTCTATTGAAACCAATTTACTATAAATAACGTTTGAATCCGGTAAAAAGATTGTAAATCTGCGCATCGAAATTTGTCAGAGCCTTTTCTAATTCCTCATTAGGATTTCCATAAACATCAATTCTATCTATCTTAGAAATGCTTGAAATCTTTGGGAGTATTGTCTGTGAAGCGACGCTACGAGTATGAGCAAGTACGGCCTCTGAATTTGCGAATGTTTCCCATACTACGCACTTTGACTCATCGCTATTAAGATAAAATTGATAATGTATCACATATGGCTCATCGGTTTCCACGGCTTTGCTCATATCCTGTATTAGTTTTTTATACTCCTCTCTTTTTCCTTCTTCTATGGAAATTTCTGCTCTGATAGTAATTTGATCGTCCTCCATACAGGTTAGGGTATACTCCGCCTCTAATTTAAGGAGACATTTTATAACGAGCCATCAATAGTTCTCATAGGATAAAGGTTTGTCTTCTTAGAGTAGATGTTATCTACCCAAACTACAAAGGAGACATTCAAACGAAAATATCCGCTATACACTAGCATAAAGATCAGACATAGCAACTTGGAGAAAATTAAGGCTCGAGCCACCAGATATAACCAATCTGTTGATGACCTGATTAAAGATATGATTTTGAAATTGGACTTCTATGAAAGACAAGGCTACAAGGTAAAGGAGGATCAGAGAAGTTGGTAAAAGAACAGGAACAAGAACAGGAACAAGAATATCTAGTAGCAAACGAACAGATCGGCGAAGCCCTTCTCTTACGTTGTTGGAATAAGACCGTTGAACAAGTTAACGAAGCCATAAGAATCAACAAAGAATCAGGTGTCCGATATCCAGACATGTATGTTTCATTTTATGATGAAATGGGACCTATGGATGTATTAAAAAAGAAACGATGGCTTGCATCAACAATTAATCCCAAGATAGGCGAATTTCACACACTAGAACAGCTAAAGGCGGCAGGCGTAATATCTGATGCCGAACTTAAGTTTTTCCAAGGTCCATTTCCTAGACGTGAACTTATTGATATGACTCGCCACCAAACTCATGACAAAAAGGAGTTCCTAATCCGGTTTGAACATTGGGAAGGACTCACGGCCTCTGGCAGCGTTGTAACGATCAGCGCAAATAACATTGATTTCACAAAGAGAGTACTATTTGAGCCAGATATTGTTCCTATTGACCCAGAGCAACCTAAAGGCGCAACTGCAAGAATAGTACGAGTAGGGAAATGTATGCCAGGATATGAAATGGCTCAAAAAATTTACTTGACACCATTCACGAAGGGAAATGTTGAAGCAGCAATGCAGAAAGCGCAACGACCAACAGAGTCAAGTCTTCATGGACGTATATCATTGACATTATCAAAAGATGGATCATCATCTAACCCAACTTCGGTACCAGATAATGATTTGGATATATTTATCAATGCAGACTTTGACGAATTATGGAAACAACAGACCACACCTAGCCCACAAATAAACATAAATTCTAGAGACTTAGCAAACTACGTTAAACTAGATAGAGAAAGCAGGTATAAGAACGCGTATCAATAACACATGATACAAAACCACTTAGTTTAAACACAATCAAGATCACGCAGGGAGACTTTCAACAAATGAGCGATAATTTCAAGTACACAAAAAATATGATAGAATGGCGCCGGAATATGGTAATAACATATCTGGCAAAAGGTTGGAGTCAAACAGAGATTGCCAAGGAGCTAAAGATTCACCCCTCAACCATCTCATTAGATGTTCAATGGTTAAAAGAGAAGTCACAAAAAGAACTCGAGACTAATATCGAATCCAAGATACCCCTGGAATACACCAGGGTAATGAC
>JALZGI010000421.1 GCA_030861105.1 Thermoproteota archaeon | reverse complement strand
GAGTATGCATCTGACGGTGTCAATGTAGCTGATCCTGTAATGAATTCTATGTCGGGATCTTCCCTTACCATAGATTCTATTTCCGCAATATACATACGTATGCCCTTGAATCTTAGCGTCCTATTTCCTTCCACAGTTGCAACACGTTGATATTTATTGTATATCCACTCTTTTTTAGATTCAATATCTGTTTCAGCAGGATATACTACTTTCAGCATTACACTGCCCTCCCAGTCACTATAAGAATTTTCAAATTGGAGCATATTCAACAACAACTTTTGGTCCACTTTGGGGAAGAGGCTTACCAATTCATTAATAAAATTTTGGTAGGCTAATCTGAGTTTTGAGTATGACGGAGACAAAGCTGAATGCGATTCCTTCGATTCGTTCAACGCAATTTCTCACCCATTTTATATATAGAAGGAAAATATTTCTTTTAACAGTTGTAGATTTCGATGATTGATAGGCAGATGAAACTATCTATTCTCTTAAAAATTTATTAATAGATGGTTAGTCATATTATCTGAACCTAACAAGTAGGTTTCACGTAACCTCAAGATTCTTCTCACTAAGTATTGGACACTTGCAGCTCTTCGACCTCGTCTACCATCTCCGCCATCTGGTGTTCAATGGTTACATAGGCACGGAAATACCCTACGACCTAATGTAACAGCACTATTATCGCTTATTTCTTAATACTAATTCGCTAGCTCTGTTCAGGATACTACGCTGACGTACGTCCAACAAATACACATATGAACAAATCCACTACCCTGTAAATCAAGCGTGGAGCTTTTACTGATACTATACTTTCATGTTTTGGAAGTAATAGTTATCGCTGCATTTTAATAAATTTGGATACAACTCTATAAGAAGTAAAATGTGCCTCGTAGAGGTGTAGATGAAAAGAAGCAAGTGCTGGAAAGAATCCAATGGGATTAGCAGCAGCTGCTTTGTATATTGCATATCTGAATTACAACATTAATGGGTTGTATTAATAG
Organism: Thermoproteota archaeon; assembly: GCA_030861105.1. Lineage (GTDB taxonomy): Archaea > Thermoproteota > Nitrososphaeria > Nitrososphaerales > Nitrososphaeraceae > TH5893. The sequence continues at coordinate 1,708 of JALZGI010000421.1, read as the reverse complement.
TATGAGAGTAATGAGTGCAATAATAATGGTAGGAGGTCACAAACATCCTTTGCACAAGCAGCAGGAATAACCGATGTAACTTTGAGACATGCAATCAAAGATCTTGATAATTGATTGCTATTACTTAATTAGCTCTCATGTGATCCCAATATACATATAACCCACCCATTGGTAAGGAATACGCGCAGTGAACTGCATATGAATTAACGTTAAATCGGACAAAAAAATAATAGGCAGAACATTAATCTTAGTTTCGTCGGCTTGAATACAAAGGAAGATGCCATCAATCTTCATCGAATTTTGAAGGGGAAGATTGAGATTCAAAATCGGGTTTCGATTGATAATATATTTGATGATGAAAAAGGGACCCTCGGTTTAATATACACTCCTGGAGTAGCGCATGTTGCAGCAGCAATAGGCAAAAATAAAGAATTAGCATATGACTTCACATCAAAATGGAATAATGTAGCTATAGTATGTGATGGAACAAGAGTTTTGGGGTTGGGAAACGTTGGTCCTGAGGCCGCATCTCCGGTTATGGAAGGAAAATCTGTATTATTCAAGATTCTAGGTGGCATAAACGCGCTCCCGCTATGTATAGATATGAAGGATAAGGAGGATATAGTTAAACTTGTAAAAGCAATACAGCCTGTATTTGGAGCAATAAATATTGAAGATATAGAATCACCTAAAGTCTTAGAAATTGTGGAAAGACTACGCAATGAGCTCCAAATACCTGTTTTCCATGATGATCAACATGGAACTGCTGTAATCACACTTGCTGCGCTAAAGAATGCTCTTAGGATTCTTCATAAGGAGATTAGTGATGTAAGGGTTGTTATTGCAGGAGCAGGGTCGGCAGGATATGGCATATTTAGAATAATGCATGAAGCAGGATGTAGAAATATTGTAGTTACCGACAGCATAGGAGCAATATTCGAAAATAGGGTAAGCGGAATTGATAATCAGTACAAAAAAGAAATCGCGGTCAAATCTAATCCGATGAAGGTAAATGGAAGCCTTGCTGATACACTCATAGGGGCTGATGTATTTATCGGTGTATCAGGCAAAGGTAACATCTTGAACAGTGAAATGGTACATTCAATGCATAATGACCCAATTATATTTGCTCTAAGCAATCCCGATCCTGAAATACTCCCACACGATGCTTTAAAAGCAGGAGCAAGAATTGTGGCTACAGGCCGATCAGATTTTGCTAATCAGGTCAATAATGCCGTGGTGTTCCCGGCTATTTTAAGAGCATTACTCGATCTTCGAGTCAAAAATTTGGACGAAGGTATGCTTGTTTCTGTTGCTACTGCAATTGCAGATATGGTAGATAGTAACCATTTAAGAGTTGATTATGTGATTCCCAAAGTAAATGATCCCCGTTTAATTCGAGTGGTTAGCGATACCTTAAAGGATGCAATTGGAAAACATATTGAAAAGAAAAAACAAGGGAAATAAATAAAACTGGACCGCGTCGACTGCATATAAATCAGTTGGATACTTTTCTGTGCAATGTTTAGTTGATCTTCTCTTCTCCTTATCGGGTCTTAAAGAGTATGCGTGCGTGTTATTGCTGTTTCTGTTCCACAAGACCTTGCAAGTGCCCTTAATAATGCTAAGACAAATTTGGTATAGCCATTTTTGAAGCCCTTTGTCGCAAAATCATTGCCAATGCTATTGAAACAACGGAGACTATAAC
>JALZGI010000402.1 GCA_030861105.1 Thermoproteota archaeon | reverse complement strand
GAAACATGATTACAACTGGATTCTGAATGCATATTCGGGATACTTTAAAATAGTGAACTTTCAGATAAACAAAGATTGTCTGCCATCAAGGCATTAAAGGGGTTCATCATTTTTCTATTACATATTCATCAACTTCCATTCCGAAATGTCGGCCAGCTTTCTGAGAAACATAAGTAAGGATCTCGTTGCCGATCTCCAGATCTGTTACAGAAATTAGCCTTCCCTCCTTGGAAACCACTCGTATTGTTTCAGCATTTTGGAGGATAATATTTCCCTGTTCATCATTTATTTCGGCTTTTATCATGCGTAAAGGACGTGTTTCAATTTTGGCCCGCCCTACGATCACAGGTCGTGTTGATCCTTGCCGGTCAACAATCAGAACTTCAGTGCCTGATTCAATTTCAGACAGATATTTTGTCTTTCCGTCTGGCAGCAGTGTATAGCAGTAAACTGCTCCCGCATTTACCCTAAACGGACGCGGCGATGTGAATGATGATCCAACGGATTCATTATGAATAAGAAAAAGAAAATTGGCTTTACTACCTATAAGTAACCCCTCACCTACCTTAAGTATAGAAACTGTATCGATACACACCCTCTCTCCCGGTCCCACATCTTTAATTTCAATGATTCGTGCTGTCTGAAGGGGCAAATTTATTTTTTCTAACATAGCTTCTACTTCGTTTAACTGCTTTATGTCATCAGTTGTGAAAATTACTCCATCAGTGCCTAGTTCCAATACTGAAAACATTGTTCTTACCTCATCGACATTGTTTGCAGTGGTAAATATTTTGGTACCTGATTTATGGAGCCTGGCAATAATATTCTCCAGTGGAATTATCTTCCAATTTGTAGTTTCAATTATCACGAGGTCTGGACCAATATTAGATGCGGCAGCGATTTCTTCTAGATCATCATTGTTAGATACCTTTTTTTTAAATCCACATGATCTTTTCAGAGTCTTTAACTTTTTCAATTCCTCGATAGTTTCACACACGACAATATCAGCTTTCTCGGAAGGGTACATAATTTTAAAGCCTTGGTTCTCAACCAGATGTGGGTCCAGATATATCAGTTGAATGTTAGCTCTTCTTATCTTTTCAAGAAAACCATTTATATCATCTAACGATTGAGCCGGCTTGATTACTAGCTCTTTATCTCTGAGCACGCCGAAGCACCTCAAAAGCGTCTTCATGACTTTCACCATCCATGATAACCCTGCGCAACGCCCGTACGATAGTAGACGGATTCTCATGTTGAAAGATATTTCGACCGAATGTAATACCCCTTGCGCCAGCCATCATTGCGGATTCGCACATTTCAAGAATCTCATAATCATTATTGGCCTTTGGACCTCCCGCTACCACCACAGGAACTGGACAGGTCTTAGTCACTTTCCTAAATGAGTCTATATCGCCCGTGTAAACCGCTTTGATAATGTCAGCTCCAGCTTCGGCACCTATTCTGGCAGCGTGGGCTACTACTTCTACATCAATGGGGTTCTTGATATTCTCTCCTCGCGGATACATCATTGCAACTAGGGGAATATTCCACTCAGAACATTCATCAGAGACTAGTCCCAAATCATATAACATGGCAGGTTCTTCTTTTGCGCCGATGTTAACGTGTACAGATACAGCGTCGGCCCCCAGCCTAATAGATTCCTTCACTCTCCCCATCAGGACCTTCTCGTTAGGTGATGGACCAAGAGAAGTACTGGCCGACATATGGGCTATCAACCCGATTTTTGGAGGTCTCGGCATGGCTTTGATGATACCCTTATTCACTAAAACACAGGTCAGTCCAGCCTCCTCACATTCGTAGATTAAAGAGTAGGGATCCTCTAGCCCTCTTATAGGACCACTGCTAATTCCATGATCCATAGGTATACAGAGCATCTTTCCACCTTTCATGATCCGATTTAGCCGAATCTCTCTACCTATGACCATACCTATCATTTTTTATGCCTATTTAAAAATTGATATGTTTTGCATCATAAGTGTGAGAAGGAACCAACCACGGACCAATAACATTGTTGTGTAACCTAATTACAGCCTCTCTGCAGTATTTTGAGGGCTCCCTTCTCAGTAGAATGTTGAGTTAGAAAGGAATGCTTAATAAGAAATATTGGAACAGCAAAATTTCAAATAACTATAATTGAGCTGAGATACTATATCTAACATAATACGCAGGGAATTAACATAGCGAGTCATGTCCTACTGAGTGGGCTTACAACTTCAGATAATTATAACTTATAAGATGGTATACACATTAAACTGGCATGGGAGCGAATAAGAAAAGGGGCAGTGACTCTTCGGACAAAGAAACATCATTGGGACTTGCAATGACAAAGAAGGATAAAAAGGAAGATGGTTCAAAGGTCGAAGACAGGATGAGGCAAAAACAAAAAATCGCTGTGTTTGTTGAGGAATCTCAGGGCAGGAGGACACTTCAAAACATGAAGGCAATTACACCACAAGGATTTGCCAGAGCCTCCGGGGTCAAGGTTTCTGTTGCAAATAGCTACATTAAGTCTTTAGAATCAAAAGGTGTATTAAGGAATGTCGGCGGTTATAGTGGACACAAAGTCTACAGGTTAGTTAGCTAGCGAAGGATGCTTGTTAGCTTATCGAGTCATTGAGCCGATGGATTTTGTGAAGCTCGTCTTACCATAAGCATGTCTCCTGGCTTGACTCCTTCCAATAGCTCCAGGTGAGAGTTTATCCATCCCAATGGATTCATCGGTGCTGAGACTGTTTCAGTCAGGAATATACATATTGAGCCGTTGAGAGTCATAAACCCAATTTCCCCCCTTTTGAAATGCGTTTTTGGCTTTTCTCGCCCTAGCCCGAGATGGGTTTCCACGTATACAAATTTATTTTCGAACATGTTTGCTTTTCCTTCTATTGGCAATGACTTTAAAATAGCGGCAGAAGTTAGAGGGGAGAGATGACGTACAAGTTCACCTTCTGCCGCTCCTGTCCCTGATATTTCAAAAACCACTTTGATCCTTGACACTGACATCCCTGGCATTCCCCTTTATCCTTCTAATGTACGACCAATAATACCAAAATATAAATCGACTGACCTCGGTGGTATTTGCAAGATTCGCAACATTTAATTAGATATTTATTATCTTTTGCAGTATTCTTGGTGGTAAGATCTTCAAGTAAGACCAATGCACATAAGAAGGCACTACGACCTAAGCAAAGGACTGCCAAGAAGGCTACTTTAAACAAGAGTAAGGTGGATTCTGATAACACATCAAAGAAGAGTTCCAGTCACGCCAAAGTTTTGGTAGAGAGTAAGAACAGGGATCGAGGAAGTGCAGGCGAGATAAAGACTACCACTCGCCCCGAAGACGAAGTCGTCATATATGACGAAGTTGATTTTGAACTCAGAGAAATAACACACAGTGGGAAACAAATTCTGGTGGGCCCGCATACACTAACCAGGTTTGAGAGAGCAAGGATAACAGGTGCAAGATCGCTACAACTGTCATTAGGTGCTCCTTCTCTGATCAGCATACCGGCTGAGGTCAAAGATTCTGTATCGCTAGCCACTCTTGAATTAGATGCCAAGGCACTGCCAATTTCTATAAGAAGAGTATTACCAAATGGGTTGTATCAAGACATACCAATCGAATGGTTAAAATGACTAGATGTAAACGTTCGGTTTTAAGACTATTTTGCAATATGTAAGTAGCAAGTGTAAGCATGCTAAATGTCAATATAGAGGTAAGACACAGGATCCAAGCGTCAGGCTAATTGGTGAAGTGTAAATAACGGTGTAACACTTAAATTTCTATATCTAAAATTATTTTAGGGTTTAAAATTCCTACTCTTAAACGATTGTATAGTGGATACAGAGCTCAACTAATGCTGGATGATGGCAGCTCCTTTTCTGGTATAGGATTTGGGTATCCGGCTGATTCTGCGGGTGAAGTTGTTTTTAATACAGGAATGGTAGGATACACTGAGACTCTAACAGACCCCTCGTATAGGGGACAGATCTTGTGTTTAACTTATCCTCTAATTGGTAACTATGGAGTTCCTAGCAACAGGATACGTGATCCTTATGGTTTGCCAATATATTTTGAGTCGGATCACATTCAGGTAAAGGGCTTGCTTATTCACAACCTGTCTGCTGCTGCAAGCCATTGGGCCTGTATCAAGACGTTGGATCAGTGGATGTACGAAGAGCGAATTCCAGGAATCTATGGAATTGACACAAGAGAACTCACAAAGAAGTTGAGAGCACGTGGAGTTATGTCAGGGGCAATGTCTGTGTCACGTGATCAGGTTACAGAACAATCAAAGTTATTAGGATTGATGGATAACCATGATTACAATGGTATAAATTTCATGGAGGAAGTTTCAGTCCATCAGGTGCGTCAATACGGAGGAGAAAACAAAGAATGTATTGTGCTTATAGACACAGGCACAAAGTACAGCATAATAAGAAATATTATAAAGTCTGGATACAAGGCAGTAGTTTTACCCTGGGATTCTAGTTATGAGGATATTAAGAAGTATAATCCTGCTGGAGTTATATTAAGCAACGGTCCAGGCGACCCTGCACACTGTCAAGAGACAATTCGGACTGCAACAAAGTTAATCGATACCTCAACACCCACATTAGGCATATGTCTAGGAAATCAAATATTGGCCTTAGCCGCGGGCGCGAAAACATTTAAATTAAAATTTGGACACAGAGCGCAGAACAAGCCGTGTAGAGACTTGAACAATGGCCAGACCTATATCACCACTCAGAACCACGGATATGGTATTAGTCCAGAAAGCCTAGAGGGGACTGGATTTAGAATATGGTTTTCAAATATTGACGATATTACAGTAGAAGGGATAAAGCATAATGATAAACCTATTGTTGCAGTTCAATTTCACCCTGAGGCGTCCCCTGGTCCCTATGACTGTACTTTTGTATTCGACAGGTTTTGGGAATTGATTAGGAGTAGAGATAGCCTTGTAAGAAAACCTGATCAGTCTAGATCACTAAATGGAGGAGAAATTGCCCAAGCATGAATCAATAAAAAAGGTTCTGGTTATAGGAAGCGGCGCGATTAAGATCGGAGAAGCGGGCGAAAGTCAGTAATAATGACCGCCAGTTTGACTACTCCGGTTCTCAATGCCTAAAAGCTTTAAGGGAAGATAATGTTAGAAGCGTCCTAATTAATCCAAATATTGCCACAATCCAAACCGACAGCAGATTTGCCGAGAAAGTGTATTTGGCTCCTATCAATGTGACATATGTACAAAGAGTTATAGAAAAGGAAAGACCGGATTCTATAATGCTAGGCTTTGGAGGACAAACTGCTCTTAATTGTGGTGTAGCTCTAGAATCAGAAGGGATCCTGAACAAATACGGGATACATGTCCTAGGCACACAAATAGAGGGTATCAAAATAACAGAGGATAGGCAGCTATTCAAGGAGGCTATGCAGGAGAGTAATGTTCCGGTCTTGCCTAGCTCTCCAGCATATTCGCTATATGACGCCAGGAGGATTGTCAAGGATATAGGTTTCCCCGTTATCATTCGGGTTGCTTATACTCTCGGAGGAAAAGGAGGTGGAGTAGTTTATAATGAATACGAATTGGAAGAGATTGTAAGACGCGGGTTGTCCCTCAGCGTAGTTCATCAAGTTTTAATTGAGAAATATGTTGGAAACTGGAAGCAGATTGAGTACGAACTGATACGCGACAGCTATGGGAATAACGCAGTAATCTGTAACATGGAAAATGTTCTTGCTATGCGAGTCCACACTGGAGACAATATAGTGGTCACCCCCTCTCAAACCCTTAACAACATTGAATACCACAAGCTTCGCTCGGCAGGTCAAAGAGCGATTTCAAAATGTAACATAATTGGAGAATGTAATATTCAGTTCGGCTTGGATCCTCACTCCGAGGAATATTGTGCTATTGAAATTAATGCCAGACTTTCTAGATCTTCTGCTCTGGCTAGTAAGGCAACTGGATACCCCCTTGCATATATGGCTGCTAAAATTGGTCTTGGCTATAGTCTTCCAGAACTTAACAACAGAATAACTAAGGTCACCACTGCTTGTTTTGAGCCTTCTCTTGATTACATTACCTTAAAAATGCCACGGTGGGATTTTCAGAAGTTTGAGAATGTTAAACGAAGATTGGGAACCACCATGAAATCAGTTGGAGAGGTAATGGCCATAGGAAGAAATTTCGAAGAAGTAGTACAAAAGGCAATTAGAATGTGCGACCTAGATCAGGATGGGCTTGTATCCAACTGGAACGACGATGCGTCTTATTCGTCTGAAGAAATAGAAAAGATCGAACAATCACTTCTATATCCTGACGACAGTATATTATTTACAGTTCTTCGGGCCTTGAAAGCAAAGATCCCTATGTCCAGAATTAGCCAAATGTCCCATATTGATCCCTGGTTCTTGTTGTGTATAAGAAATATTATAGATATAGAATATCGCCTCCGTAATTCAACTGATAAATTTGACGAGTTCTTGATTGCACAGGCAAAAAAGACTGGATTCTCGGACAAACAAATTGGACGATGTTTGGGTATCGAGGAGAAACAAGTAAGAAGCTTAAGACACAGATTTGGAATAAGACCCGTAGTTAAACAGATAGATACACTGGCAGCCGAGTGGCCCGCTAGGACTAATTACCTGTACATGACCTATAATGGCGACCATGATGACATCCATTTTGACGAAAGTGAGGCAAGTACAATTGTAGTTGGTGCAGGCCCGTACAGAATAGGAAGCAGTGTTGAATTTGATTGGGCTACCGTTAACATGGTATGGGGTTTAAAGGACAATGCTATTACAAATGTCTCTATAATAAATTGTAATCCCGAAACTGTTTCTACTGATTATGACATCTCGGATCGCCTCTACTTTGAAGAATTGACTTACGAAAGGGTTCTTGATATATATGAAAAAGAGAAAGCCTGTGGAATAGTTACTTGTGTGGGTGGACAGGTAGCGAATAATCTAACTCCTAAGCTGTCAAAGAGCGGAGCGAATATTATAGGGACGAGAAGTCAGGATGTCGACAGGGCAGAAGATAGGGCCAAATTTGGAAAGCTATTAGATACACTGAAGATAAAACAACCTGCTTGGAGGAGATTCTCTGACGTAAGCGAGGCAAGAAAATTTGCAGAGACTGTTGGCTATCCAGTTCTTGTTAGACCTTCGTATGTTTTGAGCGGCGCAGCAATGAAGGTAGTCTGGGCAGAGCACCAGTTCAAGGAGTTCCTAACTTCGGCAACAACTATCAGTCCTGAACATCCTGTCGTAATCAGCAAATTTATCCAGGACGCAGCCGAGGTGGAAGTCGATGCGGTATCAGGAAAAAATGGTGTAATCGTAGGATCAATAATTGAGCACATAGACAACGCTGGTATACATTCCGGTGACGCAATAATGTGTATTCCTCCTTGGAGACAAGATAGGAAAACTTTGGAAACTATCAAAGAATATACATCAAAAATTGGTGAGGCGCTCAATATCGTTGGCCCTTTTAACATTCAATATCTTGTAAAAAATGAGGAAGTATTTGTCATCGAAGCCAACGTAAGGGCTTCCCGTTCGATGCCTTTTGTTTCTAAGTTTATAGAATCTAATATAATAGGTCTTTCAGCAAGAGCTATGACCGGCAAAGATCTTCCAGATTCAGCCAAGGATTTATGGTTGAAGACTTCCGCCTTTGCCATCAAGGTTCCCCAGTTTTCTTTTATGCAGTTAGAAGGTGCAGATATTGTTCTCGGCGTAGAGATGCACTCGACGGGTGAGGTTGCTTGTTTTGGAAGCAGCTTCTATGATGCACTTTCAAAAGCTTATTTGGCTGCTGGATACACGCTACCATTATCGGGTTCGGCGCTAATTAGCGTCGGAGGACAGAGAAATAAGTTTAGGAGTCTATCTTTGATTTCGCTAATTTCTTCATTGGGATATCAGATCATGGCAACAGAGCATACTGCTGAATTCCTTGAATCAAACCTATCTAGACCTGTAGAGAAAGTATACAAGATAAGCGAGCCGGATAGAAAACCTAACATCGCCGACTTGCTGTTTGAACAAAAAATTGCTTTCATAATTAATATCCCTTCGACCTCTACAATTGAAAAATATGTGGGGATGTTATACGATGAATATCAAATAAGGAGAAAAGCTGTTGAAATGGGTGTTCCTGTTCTAACTACTATCGAGGGGGCAACCTCATTTGTTAAGACACTCGAATGGTTAACCTCATCTGAACCTACAATTGATTATTTAAGGAATTATAGGCATTTTTAATTACATTTCGTTTTTCGGATATTAAAGTGGAATATAGTCTTCGGATAAATGATTGGCGACTATAGAACCATCCAGCGTAAAGCATAGAATTTCTTTAATTGCATGATCCTTCAAAACTCGATCGAGTATTGGTGATATGACTCTTCTTTGGCTATGTCTACGGAGGATACTAGTGCCGCCACTGAAAGATGGCATAATCACAATTTGCATGACGCCATCCCTATCGGGAAAGATTGATTGCTTGCTAACCTCTAGATAAACCCATATCCTTTGTCCGTTTACAATATTGTTAGGTTTTAGAAAAATGGGGTGAACATGACCCATTATTATTCTTGATACAGAAGATCTTAATGTCGATGGCAGTGTATGCCCATGTATGAAGAGTATGTCCCCCAGTATCATCCCACTGGGAGATATAAGATTGATGATGTTCGGTGCGATATATTTGATAAAGCTGTCGTGGTTGCCAGGTATAATGTATACCTCAGTATTTCGTGAAAGAGAGGCTAGGACCATTGATATGCTGTGTCTCTCCAGTCTTGTGATCCCTGAAATATTTGACTTGAGATCGCCAAGCAATATTATTCCATCGGCCTTTGACAGTTTTACCAATCTGAGTAACGTATCATTAACATTTTGGCATATGATTTCTGGATCAAGATTAACTTCATTCCTGAAACTATAAGTTTCAAAACCAACGTGGAGATCTGCTGCTACGATAAACTTTTTGTCATCCCCGTTTGATTTGCCGTCCACCAGTAGAACTGGTTCTGGATAGAGCGGCCTAACAGAAAAGGTTGACATTCTATAGAATGTTAGTAGTAGGTAGCTGGGCTATGTTTTTATGAATAGTCCGTATCATTCGAACATGGTGAAGTGTTGAAGGTGCGAGTGAAATTATTACTGTTTTATAAGTACAGCGTTAATACAACCATCCTGTCCAGGACGTGATACCACTCTTGCCGTACCAGCCTCGGTCTGCAGTAGGGGACCCTTTCTAATTACACCACGTCTTTCATAATCCTTATTAGCCGGGTTTTTCAAAACTTGCAAAATCTTAGAGTTTGTTGTTTTCTTTGATTCTGGGTCGGATAGATTGACAAATGCTCCAGATTTCACGGCTACCTTCTTGTTGTTACCTCTTACTCGCCTCATTCTGGTTTGGTTATCGCCAAAGAGGGCCTCATTTGGATATCTGTCAATTTCAAATTTCCTCCTCCCTCTCATAGCAACTTTGCGGCCACCTGTGAACTTGCGTCCAGAGAGGTTTTCAATTGATTTACGCATGGGATTAGAGAAGCCTAATTCGTTATTATAATGCTTCTACCGGCGGGTCGG
>JALZGI010000043.1 GCA_030861105.1 Thermoproteota archaeon | reverse complement strand
CTTTTCAGAAAGACTATCATTCCTACTATCCCTGCCAGCAACATAACTACGCTGTATAGGGCAGCATTAATCATGAAGCAATCAAGCGATGTCTCAATCCCCGTTTCAGTTCTTAGTTCTCTATCTGAGACTTTATCGTCGATAAAACTCTATTTTCCATTCTTGTTGCATTTGTGCTGGTCCTAATGTTCCTCCTAATACACTAGTTTTTCCCAGTAAATTCGAAACCATATGGGAAATCATATGCGGAATGGTCTGCAATATGGTGCAGTAGCTTATTTCGATACATAAGGATAAAGCCCTGCTGGCGACCCAACCGGTGAAATTGTGGAACAAACCAACAAGGCCCAATATGGTTTTTGGCTGGAACATTTGGAGAAATCCAGTATACCATTTTTATCTCAGTTGGGTTAATAAGATAAAGTGATATTCCTATGAATATTTTGTAAAATAATAGTAACTATATTGATCGTACTCATTTGTGGCCTGCCTGGAGTAGGAAAAACCTCTTTGGCAAGAAACCTTGCACCGCTAATTAATGCAGCTATCATATCGTCTGATAAAATTAGAAAAGAACTGATCCCTAGACCTAGCTATACTAAACAAGAAGTGAAACTCATTTACGACGTTATGACGTTATTAGCAAAATATCTATACGAGGCGAATGTCAACTGCATAATTGATGCGACTTTTAACAAAGAAAGATCTCGTACAGAACTTAAGAAAAAACTCATGATTCCAGAGGAAGAAATATGCATAGTAGAGTGTGTTTGTACTGAAGAAATGATAATGTCAAGATTAAAGAATAGGAGAGATGATTATTCAGATGCTGACATCTCTATTTATAAAAGGATGAAAAAAACCTACGATCCAATTCTTGAAGATCATATCGTTGTTGATACATGCCAATTCTCCTCAGAAGCTAATGCCAAAGAAATTGTACATCAATTAAAAAAGAAGCACAGGAATAAAAATGCAAAATGTTAAATCCTTGGTAAAGCAACAAAAGGTTCTTTTAGAACTTCAGAAAAATAAAGAAGTATATCCACATTTCGTATCAAAAGTTAAGGTCAAGGAAACTCATATTTCTTGGATATTCCTTACAGGAAAATATGTATACAAAGTAAAAAAGGGTTTGAAATTTGGTAATGTCCTTGATTTCTCAACATTATCTTTGAGAAGAAAGTTTTGTCAAAGGGAAGTCAGACTAAACAAAATTCTATGTCCAGATATGTATAAAGGAGTAGTAAAAATCATAAAAAAGAATGATGGTAGCATAAAAATCAAAAACTTGGAATATCACTCTCATACTAAAACCTTGGAGTATGCAGTAAAGATGAAAGAAATACCCCAAAAATTTCGTATGGATTATCTTATTTGCAAAAACATCATTGATGCAAAAACAATTTCAAGACTGGCCGAATTCCTTGTTGAATTCCACCGTTTTACGCCAACAGATTCTAGAATTATGCTTTTTGGACGACCTAAATCTCTAAAAACAAAGATAGTCGAGAATTTCAACACATTATCCAAACTAGCAAGCATTTCTCCAATATTCGAGCAGAAATTAGTGTCATTTATAACAAGTCATAAGGGACTATTTTATGAACGAATCAATCAACTGAAGGTTCGTGATATCCACGGTGACTTGTATTTGAAAAATATCTTTATAGTGGATCATAAATTCTATCTGTATGATAGAATAGAATTCAATGACTCATTAAGATATGCTGATGTAGCTGAGGATGTGGCTCATATTTCTATGGACCTTGATTTTCATAGAAGACCAAATCTTCGGAAACATTTTTTTTCTCAATATCTAGAAAAGAGTAATGATAACACATTAGAGGAGCTAATTCATTTTTGGATGTGCTATAAGGCATGTGTTAGAGCTAAGGTCTCTTTTTTTAGTGCGAAAAACGAAAAGGACAACAAAAGACGAGCTGCTAATATCAGAGAAGCAGAAAGTCATCTGCGATTAGCAACATCATACGTTGAACTGTTCTAAGCCTATGGATCAAAACATCTCCATGAATAAAGACGCTGCTTATACATGTTAAATACCTTATTGGTAGTACAATTAGTGTGATTGCGAATTATAAGATAATTGATATCAAAAGTGATATCTTATCTTCTTCTTGTTCTTTTTTGCATAATCAGAAATTGGAATTTGAATTTCTTTGTATTGATAGGCATATTGCGCAGATAATTAGCAGTACTGTTCCGAATCTATCTAATAATATTGATAACACTAGTGAGAAATTGCAGACAGAAAATTACATTACTCTTTAGAGGACTTGTCATCAGCAGGTGATAGAAACAATATGATAATGATGATTGAAAAAAAAGATCAAAATTCAGATTCACAATGTTCAATCTGTAACCAAGGAAATACGGCTATTACAGATCCTAATTCAGGTGAGATAATATGTAGTGGCTGTGGTATGGTACTCTCTGACAAGATAGAAGATACTATTCACCCAGAGCGGCGCATGTTTACATTTGAAGAGGCAGACAAAAATGCAAGAACAGGCGCCCCTTCTTCTTTAGCTCGTCATGATATGGGACTTTCTACAATAATTGGAAGAGAGAACAAGGATGCAAGTGGTCAGAAGATAGATACAGCTATGCGCTCCCAGATAGAAAGACTAAGGGCATGGGATTTTCGAACACGCGTGCGAACTTCTGAAGACAGAAATTTTATGAAAGCTTTCGGACAACTCGAAAGACTAAAGGAAAAACTAGGCTTATCAGATACCACAGTAGAGAAGGCAGCCTATACATATAGAAAGGTTCAGGAAAGAGGGCTTATAAGAGGTAGAACAATTGACAGCATGTTAGCAGCTGCTGTATATAGTGCATGTAGGGAAATGGAAACTCCTAGAACAATAAAGGATATTGCTGCAAAAAGTAATGTAAAACGTAAAGATGTAGCTAGAAGTTATAGACTACTTATACTTGAACTTGGTGTTAGAATTCCAGTAGTAAATCCAATGAAGTGTGTTGCTAGGGTTGCAAATAAACTCAACATTAGTGAAAAAACAAAACATCAGGCCTTTAACATGATGGAGGAAGTTGTAAATAAAAAAATAACAGCAGGAAAAGAGCCAATGGGTTTGGCGGCAACAGTGCTATATGCCTCTTCTATAAA
>JALZGI010000370.1 GCA_030861105.1 Thermoproteota archaeon | reverse complement strand
ACCCTACCCTTGAGATAATGATTATTCCCACGGAAATTCGCTATCATTACTTCCATTTGCATCAATTTATTTTTGTCAATGTAATATCATCCCATAAAGTCGGTCAGAGTAAACTGGCTTTTCTTTTCTTGTTGGAAAATTAGGTTTAGCTCTGCCGTCAATGATTTAACCCTGCAACGCAAATAATCTCCAATTTTAAACTGCTCACACATATTTGCTGCAATACCAATGTATTTTTCGACCGAGCCTCTAGTCACTGTTTGCAATAATTCATTTCCACACCCATTACACTTACCAACAAGGGGGATCCTCCGGTACTTTTCTCCGCATTTACTACATCTGAATGCTTGTGAAGAATATGCTCTCATATTACCCATAATATCAGGAAGTATATGTGTAGTAAGCACCATTGATACTACATCGTCTGGATCTACAGCGTTGATAAGTTTGGCAGTGGTTATTTGCATTTCTAATTTTTCATCCATAGTATTCAGTCTAGCATATGCACTACGTTGTACATTCGTAGTCAATAGATCAGTAAAATGTGTAAAACCATAATCAAAAAATTGACTCACCTTTCCTATTCTATTCTTGACAGTCTCAATTTTTTCAGATAGGTCCCCCGATTTGACCTGTTTCCAGGTTGCTTGGTAAAATTCCAGGGGGTAGGATGAACTAATATCAATATTATGAGCCTGTCGTTGCACTTCATGCGGCAGTACTAATGGCTGAATCAGTAAGGGTGCATCCATAAGTCCACCTATCTTGTTAGGCAGAAAAGAGTAAGAGAAATTAAGAAAGGCATCCATTAACAACATCAAAGAGTCTGCATCACCGTCACAATCTCTACGTTTTGCGGAGTGCCATATGGGAGATGCTAAACATACTTGCGAGTCGGCAAACCCAATAATTCTTCCTATGATGCCTACTGAGGTATGTGGTGCAAGTCCGACTATAAGATGTCCTATTAAATCCTCTATAGAAGATACATTATAAAATGGCTCTAACCCATACAGTTTAACGAGTTCTTCATCAATAAACTTTGATGCCCTCATAAGGTATTTGGCGGATTCTACTGGTATTATTATATCCTGCATGAAAAGCTCAACTAATTGATCCGTTGTTAGTATATCTTTACCAAGATAATCTTTTATATAACCCAACTCCTTTAGCCTTTCTATACTAGTTCTAATCCATTTGGGTTTGAAGTGAGTTAGTGGTTCATTTGTAGCATCAAACCTAATTGTTCCATCCTTAAAGGTATAAAGGTTATGCTTTTGCCGAAGTACTCCTTTTTCTAAGGGCTCTGCTGCTTTGTCTTTGCTCATAAGAGATCTAACTCCTTTTAGCGGTTCAACTGCCATAATCTTGAGTTTCTGTTGTATTTCTTCAATAGCTGTATTTAGCGGATAGCTAACGGGGGAATATGTTTTTCCCTCTGTATGGCATTTGCCACATCTGTTATTAAATGTGGAGTCTTGGATATCTCTTCTGCAACCTATGCAGAGATTACGAAGAGGGGTGGCAGCTCCACACTTGTGACAACGGTTTCCAACTGAAGGTAAATTACAGTCGATACAAAATCTATTGGCAATTTCTGCATAAAATGATTCTCCTTTGGCCGCCTTTAAAATATCGCGTGTGGCACCCCCCTTCGTACCAACAGGAAAAAGCACGTGAACCGGGGGTTTCATTTTGCGCTCAGCAGCCTTTTCAGGTCTTCCAACTCTCACCGCAATTGAAGAGGCAAATTTTGGCATCAACTCAATTCCTGATGTTCTGTAGATATATCCCAAAGTACTACTTTGTTCTAAAGACTCAGATGATGAAGACTGTTGTGTAATTGAAGCTACAGGAGTAAGCATATTAGATTCTGATATTGATCTTGAATTAATTGAGTCTATTAAGTCTGGCTTTGATTCTAGCAATAAAGATCTCAGAGCATATATTTGGTCTGTATTATCGATCTCTATGCTTCCATTTTTTATCGAGTGAACCACTCCAAGGCGTTCTAAAATATCTTTTAGATGTGGATCATAGGCTAGAAGAATAATCGAATCTATATTGTTATTATTTTGTTTATATGCAGCTAAAGCATCTTTCAATAAAAATACTTCGTCGACGCTAATAGATTCCCAATAAAACGAATATCTTGGATGAAGGGGCATGAGATACCTCTTGCTAATTTCAAACGCTTCCTTAACTGTAGGAAATGTTGAAAGTGGCTCGCAAACAAGTTGAGCAATCCTCTGATTATCTATTTCCGCATCTCCTTCTTTTCTTGTTTCAGGTAGAGAAGAAGAAAAAGAAAAAGAAGAAGAAGAAGAATGGTGTCGTGTCACTATTGATGATAGTTTTGACTTTAATTGTAATGCCCAAATTTCCTCGACATAACTGGCTGGAAGCAGTTGTGCATTATTTTCGAGAAAGTCTCCATAGCTTATCAGAATGTCACCTAAGTATATTATTTTTTCTACTTTGGAGGAAATCTTTATAGCTTGCTCTACTGTTGAGACATAGAGGACATTTCCATCATCCAGTTTAACAAGAGGGGGCTCTATTTTATCTACAAGTGCTATTGTGGAGGCTTTTCCAGGTACGTCCATTTTAATTTGTGTTCCCGCAACCACAGCATGATTCAATAGTATTGGTATGGTAGGATGAATGCCAACCGTTGCAAAGCCTGTATTGTAACACCTTCCATATCTTAATCTAAACCCTCCAAATCTTTTTGTCATAGAGAGCACTGGTCTTCCAGTGATAACCTCAGACATCCGATGGTACACTGCATCCTCATTACCTGTTTGAATTGCTCCTTTCAAATCGTTCAGCCAATCCCAACCATCCACCCCAAGCTCCTCTACCAGCTTGAGCAACTTTCTACTTCTGCCAATGAGACCATCATTCATCACTCTTAAAGCACCTCCACGTACCCTGTCTGTGGAAATTCTTTTCATCCCCCTATGACCAACCACTTCTACTGGATCAGTATCTATGCCATCAAGCTCTACTGGCAAACGAGAGATACATTTGATGACATCTTCGTCCAATACCTTGAACTGAAAACTACCAACCTCACGTTCGTAGATTCTTAGCTCTTCTACGAATCTTCCTGTTTCATCATCAAATGAGTCTGCCCTGTAGCTGTCTACACCTACTATTCTCCTTGCATGGTCAGCTATCAACATCGTCAAGGCAGCCTCTGTTCCACCAGCAGATCTAATTGGACCAGCGAAAGATATAGAAAGGTATTCTCTACCATTAGAATTTTTCTTTAGTTGTACGTCGGCAATCCCTTGTAATGGTGCGATAGTAACACCTTCTGTAACTACAGCAAGACTTACGCGAACTGCATTATCAAGCCTAGTTCTTAAATCATCTTTGCCATATTCTCCTATTGCTATTTCTTCAGCAATTTTCAGAGCTGCTTTCTCTTTTGTGGTCTTAGATAACAGCTCGCGTAGCCTGTTGGCAATATCAATATCGTGCATCTTTGCAACTCTGTCGGACAAGTCAAAGGCAATTTTAGGTTCTACTCTGTCGGTTACGTCAATTCCTCTCTTCCTGGCCTCCATGCTGAGATTAAGATTTCTCTGAACACCCTGTAAAATAGACTCTTGATACTTCACATAGTACTCAGGCAAGGCTAAATTTCGGAGACAACTTTCAGAATCATTGATGATTGTCACGAAATATTCTCCTAGACCTCTTTTCTTATAGCCCTTAGAATTGAGGACAGCTTCTCCTCCCACTTTGCCTCTCTTTCTATCATTGTCCCAATTACAATAACATTAGCTCCTGCACGAGCAATTTCACCAGCAGTAGATACATCATGAATTCCTCCACCAACGATTAGTACCCCACTATAGTTCTTTCTGACCGCTGCCACCATTTGAGGTTGAACACTCTGTTTGGCTCCTGAACCAGCCTCGAGATACAAAAACCGCATTCCTAAATACTGCGCTGCCAACGAATACATTACTGCAATTCCTGATCTAGTATGAGGAATCCCCCGAGCCCTGCCGACAAACCATGCCGTAGTTCCCTCGCCTATAATTAAATAACCAGTAGGTAGTGGTTCTATACTGTACTTCTTAACCGATAAAGCCCCTAGCGCCTGTGCTTCGGTAATAAAATACGGATTATCCGAATTTAGAAGTGAACTGAAGAGGATAGCATCCGCTGTAGGACACACCCCCGTTACATTCCCCGGGAATAATATCACGGGAAGCTTGGTTTGCGCCTTCACATTTGAAACTATTTGTGTCAACTCAAGTTGATCCACGACGGAAGATCCACCAACTAAAATGGCAGAAATGCCTATTTGTTCTAGTCTGGGCACAATATTAGAATTAGAGCCAGAAGCGAAACTCTCAGAGTCAATTAGAGCAAAACACAGAGTCCCGTACTTCTCGATTTCTGATAATACAAAATTCTCAACATAATGCTTAGTTCTCGGAACGTCTTGCCGAAAGTCAATATGTCTCTTATTGTTGTTGCTACTATCGCGGATTATTTCAATACATCCAATTGTTATATTAATAATATAAGAGTTGTGAAAATCTCATAATATCTCTAATAACAGTTGGATCTCTATTCTTAGCAAAGATTAAAGTGGTAGTCGCTGCTATACATATCTGTATAGCCGCAGTGGATAATCAATATTCAAAATCCGATAACTTGTACGGCCAAATTCAGCAAAAATCTTCATTTACTGATCGGCAAATGTCAATAATTTACAAGAGAATGGGCAGACATCATTCCCGAGAAAATATCTCTGCTGGAGCCTATTATCGGCAATTAAAACAATGCAGGATTAAAATAAAGTCAGTTCTGTATTCAATATTACTACTAAGGCTTTGCGGAGCGGTTGATAGAGAAGCAATAATTACGCTTGACCGGATTGCACAACAGTTGGACGTGATGTCACATGCTTTAAGACAAGGTGACGCGACAACAACTCAGAGCACTCAGGACATTTCTATTGTTATCAATAAGTTAGTCGACACTATGTGTAAGGTGTGAAATATTTTTTATCACTAAGAATAAATCACGGCCCAAGAGTTTAATCGTGATGTCACTGGGAGCTGATGGACTTTATGCACAGTTATTGGTACCTGTTATTATCCCATTCCTTGCAGGACTGACATTCGGATTTACCTACAGGAGAATTCGCAGGAATGTTGTAAAAATAATACCGAAAATACACATGAACACAAGCATAATTGATGCGATAGTGTCTGAATATGTAAGAAGAATGGAAAAATATGACAGTGCTATTGCAGATTTGCGTGTTAGAATTGATATAATGGAGCAGCAAAGCCAAAAATATTTAATGACTCAGCAATTACACTCAGCGGAAAATAAATCACCTGTCACTCTAAGTGATACATCACACGAACAATCACATGCTCCCTCATTTTATCCGTATCACAGACCTAAAAATGTGGAACCTTTAGCAAAAATAACTGGAAATATTTCAGATCCTAATGAGATACATAACGGAACTGCGGATTATATATTGAAATTGTTAGATGAGAGGCGTATGACATCCAAGGAAGTCCAACACGCAATTGGAAGATCTAGGGAACATACCTCACGTTTAATGAAAAGGTTATGTGAGTATGGATTTATCAATAGAGACTCTAACACAAAGCCTTTTACATATGCTTTAGCAGAAGCTGGTCGATTACGCCTAAATGATAGATATCATGTGACACAGCCTAGTCTAAATGCGAGTAGCACATCACACAGTTCTCGTGTAGGATCGTCAATCACAGATTAAGAAGTCCTCACGCTCACTAATGCAAGTCAGTATGGTATGCAAAGGGGCAACCTTAGAGCCATGAATGTAAAATTTGTTTTAATTAGATCATTTAGAGATTGCAGTGGCCTATTTTTGCATTTCGAATTGTCACGCGTAATCCCGGTATTTCATTTTGTTAATCGACAAATCAAGAATGTGCATAAATCTATAGAATAAAAATTTGCTTCACATCAAAGAAATCATGGTGATGTCCTAAATAATAATAGGTAATACTGCTATTGGTGTTTCACAAGATTGCTTGTTAGAATATGAGATTTGGGTTGAGCACTTGATACGATCCTGGATAGTGATAGATATACATTAGGCAGATGTAAAACATGCCGAAATGAAATGCTTGATTTAGAATACAAAAATTTTTAAAAGCAATTGCACAACGTCTATGTGTCACAACATGTGTGCACATCACGGGAAAGAGGAACAGGGTCACGGATATAATAATCTCACAGGTGTTGCGTGGTCCATCCTCGTCATGGGCTTGTCATTGGCTGCCGTCATTATACTTTGGGTATGGTTTGGATATATTGGGCCGACTTTTTCAGAAGATATCCTAGCTAATCAACAAAGAACATTAAGAGAGCACTTTGGCTTACCAGTTGAAGAGATTAGTGAAGATCCTGCCGTGCTCCAGACTCCTCCTTCACTTAGAAACGTAGATCAGAGTCAAGAAGAGAACACTACAGTTACTGCAGTTAATGAAAGCACATCTGTTACTAATGACACATCTCAGGAAGGTGTAGGCATAGGAGATGGTACTGCTTCCGGTGGGATAGTTATCAACATTCTTGCTGGGTCATCAGTGCAGGGAAATCCCGATTATGAGCCAGATGAAGCTGAAGTTCCTCTAAATGAAAATATTGTATGGGTAAATGAAGACACCGTACCACATACTGCGACATCAGGTACGGGAGGCCAAGATCCTAGTTCAGGCAAAATTTTTGATACGAGCATAGTAAATGGGGGAGAGGAATCAGCCCCAGTTCAACTTACTGGTGTAAATGAAGGGGATGAAGTACCATATTATTGCCAAGTGCATCCTTATATGACATCGACGTTGACCGTAGTAGCTCCTATGGCAGACAATAGTGCACAAACAGACAGAGGTAGTAATTCTAGTGAATCAAATACGAGTAGGACTGTAGTTGAAAATGCTACTGTCGGCAATGATACCCAGAGTGTAGAACCAAG
This sequence comes from Thermoproteota archaeon, assembly GCA_030861105.1. Classification (GTDB taxonomy): domain Archaea; phylum Thermoproteota; class Nitrososphaeria; order Nitrososphaerales; family Nitrososphaeraceae; genus TH5893. Next base: position 5,594 of record JALZGI010000370.1, on the reverse strand, counting down.
TAGTAATGGTTCTCGGTCATAGAACTATACATAAAATATCTCGATGTAAGCAGAGTGCTACAATTGGGTCCAGTAAGTCAAAGTTTATCTCTATTTCCGTATCGAAGGTTTATTCTTGGTGTATATATAAATTCTGGTACAACAAGCATAGTGCAGCAAGGTTCCCCTCTACCGCCGATCCCTTATTGTATGTTGCATCTATAACCTGATGATAGTTATAAGACTAAAAGTTATACTGCCCTCGTTTGCCAAGTCTTCATTCCCTCAATATATTGATAGTCGTTATATGTGTTACTAGCTTAATGATCATATTTCCATGATTGTCAATATTTAGGGAATCCAAGAGGGCTACAGGAGAAGAAAAAAGACGTTCAAAAAAAGGGAAGTGATATGATGAGAGAGGATAGTAGTGATGGATGAAAGGCCTATGAGATTACAGTAGTTACACTCCGAAAACACTAAAATACTTATTATTTGTACTTTTGGAATATGCCTACTGCATATATCTTAGTTAATTGCACTTTGGGATCTGAAGAGAAAATTATTAATGAGATCGCAAAGCTATCTGACGTAAAGGAAGTGAGAGGGACGTATGGTGTTCACGATATTTTCGTTAAGGTGAAATCAGACAATACAGAAACGATGAACCATACAGTAACAAACAAAATAAGAAAAGTACCGGGCATTACCTCAACAGTAACTTTGGTTGTCATAGAAGAGCAAGGTGGAAAGGGAGATGCCTAGCGTCTAAACTATACTCACTATATTCTTACCTATTCTTACCAGTACACACAAACTAGTAGTCCTTTAACTACGAGTAAGTTCTTGACTCACTATTCAAGAAAGAGTTGAATACAGAAAATGAAGAAAGCATATATGCAATGCCTAAATCTCACAAGGTGGATAGAAGGATTAAGTGAGTAGTAGAATCTGTCAGTTTATGAAATCTGCAGTGTCATTTCTTTAATGCGGTCATAGGTTTCCACGGATATTGTCATATAGTATAGGAATGAGAAAGATATACAAGAAAAACCGATCGTGCACTTAAATTAATGTCTTCTCTTTCTTAGTTCTGACTATAATGTCTAGCCAAGAATATAACTATAAGCAGGTCCTTGAAGAGGGGCAGGACGTTGCACATTCACAGCCCAACGACAAATGCAAGCTTCGTTGTGAAGAAGATATCCTTACAATCTGTAGAAGAATTAGGCTACTACGGGGACATCCATTGCTTTTAATGTACTATCCAGACAATATGGGCAAAATAGTCGATGAGGACATTACTACAGTATATGAGCAATTTAGACGACGCGGTTTTAGTTATACCGGAAAAAAGATTCCAGAACTTGATGTCCTATTACATACCTTAGGAGGCAGTCCGGATGCTGCGTATATGATTGCTCAATCTATTAGGTCTTTCTCTTCCCGTGTGAATTTTTTGATTCCTTTTCATGCTGCAAGTGCTGGGGCGCTGTTATCCTTTTCAGGCGATAAAATCATTTTCGGACCATGCGCACACTTAACACCTATTGATGTATCTATTGGAAATGTCTCTTCAATTTCAGTTGAATATTTCATGAACTTTGCAGTTGAAAGTAAAATTAAAATGGAATCAGCTATTAGAGATAATAAGTTAACCTGTGGCTCTAGGGTCGAATCTGATCTGTTAATTGAATTAGTCAAACAAATAAAGGCGCTTGATGTTGGTAAATTGTATCGGCATCGCACCTTGGCAGAGCATTATGCCAAATCGCTATTATCGAACCATATGTTTAAGGATAGACCTGATGCGCAAGTGATATCTGAAGATATTTCACACACAATGGTATTCAAATTTCCTGCCCATAGGTTCTATATGGACTATATAATTTGTGAGAAATTAGGGCTCATTGTTGAACAAATGAGGGAAGAAGAATCAGATGCTTCGAAGGAAATAGTAAACATTCTTAGTAAATATACTGCATCAGGAGTGATTTGTAAGAAGGTAAAGAAGAGATATAGAATCCCCTTTATAATACTATATTTTGAATGAAGTTTGCACTAACGCTTAAGATGTTAACGCTACTGTCATTAGTCACTTGGCTATTTCCGAATTAAACGAGGAGTCGGCTTGAGCAAATTCTAAGAGAGTCTGCCAACTAGCATCTAGGGTTATTCCAATTGCAGACTATCAGAACAACCTTAATTAGTTCTAACCTGTCTTAGTTTATTGGAGCGATAAAGTAACAGATGAATGTTAAATCCATATACGATATCGACTTTGCTAAACGAAAGGGTCTTCTTCCTGTCATAGTCCAGGACAGAATTACAAAGGATATACTTATGCTTGCCTACGTCAACGAGGAGGCAGTACAATATACAATCAAGACAGGAAACGCATGTTTCTGGAGCACCTCCCGCAACAAGTTATGGATTAAAGGAGAAGAATCAGGTAACTTTCAGCCTGTTAAAGAAATATTATTAGATTGTGACTTAGATGCACTCTTGTATCAGGTTCAATCAGAGTACCCTGCTTGTCATACTGGCCATCGCTCATGTTTTCATAATACTTTGCAAATAGTTTGAAAAGTATTTGCAATAGACGTAATTTTTATACTATTATTTCTATGTGTCTGTGTTAATTGTAATCAGATGTTAATTAATACAGAAATTTTGGCTCCAAAAATATAGTAATACTAAAATTTATCTAGAGAAACTTATCTACTACGGGTACAAGGGACTAGACAATGGGCATAGTGCATGCATTAAGATGTAGAGAGTGTGGCGTAGAATATGAACCACAATTCAAATATATTTGTGAAGAATGTTTTGGCCCCTTGGATGTCCTATACAACTTTCCTTCTACTATAAATAGGGATATTTTTTCTTCGAGGAAAGAAAAGAGTTATTGGCGCTATTTTGAAATGTTGCCTGTTGCAAACAAGAATAATATTGTAAATTTGCAAGCTGGCTTGACTCCATTGCAAAAAGCTGATAGACTTGGAAAGGAAATGGGAGGATTAAAAAACCTATTTGTAAAAAATGATTCTGTAAATCCAACTTTCTCGTTTAAGGATAGACCTGCTGGAATAGCCGTTTCAAGAGCAAAAGAGACTAAATTAAAAGCGGTAGGCTGTGCTTCCACAGGAAATTTAGCCTCAGCAACTGCTGCCCATGGAGCAATTGCTGAATTGCCATGTTATATATTTGCTCCATCTGATATTGAACATGTTAAGATTGCACAGGCATTATCCTATGGTGCAGAATTTGTGGCAGTAGAGGGTACTTATGATGATGCTAACAGGGTCGCTTCTATAATTGGGGACTCAAAAGGAATAGGCATAGTAAATATAAACATGAGGCCATACTATGTGGAAGGCTCCAAGACATTGGCGTTTGAAGTGGCTGAACAACTAGACTGGCAGATCCCAGACAATTTAGTTATTCCAGTTGGAAGTGGGGCAATGCTGAATGCTATTTGCAAGGGGTTTGAGGAATTACTTATGCTTGGATTGGTGGATCATAAGACTGATTTCAAGATTACTGCAGCCCAACCCCATGGCTGCGCTCCAATAGTAGATGCTTTTAAGAGAAAAACTGATGAGGTTATTCCAGTCGAAAGACCAAATACAATTGCAAAAAGCCTCGCTATAGGTGACCCAGGCGATGGGTTGTATGTATTAAAGAGACTCAATCAATACAATGGAATTGCTGAAGAGGTTACGGATGAAGAAATTATAGATGGTATACTCTTGTTAGCAAAAACAGAGGGTATATTTACCGAACCTGCTGGGGGAGTAGCAATAGCAGTTCTAAAGAAACTAGTTGAAGAAGGCAAAATTGACAAAGATGAAAAAATAGTATGCTATGTTACAGGGAATGGACTGAAGGCTACAGAAGCTATTACAAGTGTGCTACCAAAACTCAAAAGTGTAAAGCCAGATGCTCAAGCAGTACTGGCAATGATTAGATAGTTATATATTCGTAAACACGTGATAACATGCAATCTATAAAAACAAGAAGATAAAAATGGCCAAGATTGAATTCGTCGTTCCATCTGTTCTCAACAAAGGAGGCGGAGAAAAAAAACTTTCAATAGAAGCTGTAACTTTACAAGACGCTTTTTCTAAAGTCTCAAGTCAAATGGGCGAGGATTTTAAACGGAAGGTTTTTGATCTAAATGGTAAACCTCGACCTCTTATCAATGTGTATATAAATGGCAAAAATAGTCGTTTTGCTGGCAATGGTATGTCAAGATCATTAGCAGATGGCGATTCCATACACATATTGCCAGCTGTCGCAGGAGGTGCTGAAATATCCCGCGAGGACATGCAGCGCTATTCCAGGCAGATAATGCTTGAGGAGATTGGCTTTACAGGAATGGAAAAGCTTCGTAATGCTCATGTCTCAGTTATCGGTGTGGGTGGGATCGGAAATCCGGTTGTAACCCAGTTAACCGCCATGGGCATCGGTAAACTAAGAATAATCGATAGGGATGTCATAGAGATCTCTAATCTGCACAGGCAGCATTTGTATACTGACGATGACATCGGCAAAGTAAAGGTCGAAGCGGCTTTAGAAAGACTGAGGAAGCTGAATCCCCAGGTGGAAATTGAAGCAGTTCCGACGTCTGTTACAACTTATACTGTCGAAAGTCTTGTCAGAGGAAGTGATATTGTTATCGATGCCTTGGACAGTATAGAAGCAAGATATGCATTAAATGATGCATGTATAAAACAAAACATTCCACTAATATATGCAGGGGCATTGGGAATGGTAGGTTCCGTTTGTACCATTTTACCAAATAAGACTGCATGTTTGCGCTGCATATTTCCAGAGCTAGAGGAAGACGAGATGCCAACCTGTAGTACTGAGGGAGTGCATCCCTCAATATTATATCTTGTTAGCGGCATCCAGGTGTCTGAGGCAGTGAAGATAATAACAGGGCAACAGACTTCTCTTGCAAACACCCTGCTATACATCGATTTGACCGATCTCTCATTTGAAAAAATACAGATGTCAAGATATGAAAATTGCCCGTCTTGTGGCTCAAAGAAAATAGAAGTAACAACAACAGTGGCTGGAAATTCTCAGGAAAGCACACAAGCAAAAAGTGGACTAGAAGGATCAGGAGTAGCAGAGAAAGAACAAAAGATTGTTGTGCAAGAGGAGAGGAGGCTAATAATAGAAGAACTTTGTGGAAGAGATATGGGAAAAAGAACGTTTACCATAACTCCAACACATCAATTTTCTTCTGAGATTGTCGATCTGGCTATAGTTATAAGGAACGCGGAGGCCAATGGATATAGGATTAAAACACAAGGTAATCTGGGTATGACAGCAATAGGCTTTAACAATGACAAGAATAATAATGGCAAAAGTATTAACAATCCTAATTCTTCAACACTCTCAGTGAGTTTCTTGACAAGTGGTGCTGCAACAATTGTAGGGGCAAAAAACGAGCGTGAAGCTTTAGACATTTATCAGACTTTCGTGGATAGAAAATATTGAAAGTGTTATAACAAAGGTCCAACCTTTACAAAAAGTGTATATGATAGAGAGTTACACAAGTTACTCACAACAATGAGATCGAATTAGAAATCCCTCAAATACTC
>JALZGI010000317.1 GCA_030861105.1 Thermoproteota archaeon | reverse complement strand
GTACTAAGTTCTTCGTTAATCCTACGGGAAGATTCGTGATAGGAGGTCCCCCGGCTGATACTGGCTTGACAGGAAGGAAGGTTATAGCAGATACGTATGGAGGCATGGGAAGACACGGAGGCGGCGCGTTCTCAGGAAAGGATCCTTCAAAAGTTGATCGTTCTGCTTGTTACATGGCAAGATACATAGCCAAAAACGTCGTAGGATCTGGCCTAGCAGAGAGATGTGAGGTACAGCTTGCATATGCCATAGGAATCGCTGAGCCTGTCTCTGTAATGGTGGATACCTTTGGAACGTGCAGGATCGCTGAAGAACTAATAGAGAGCCGGATAAAGCGTACATTTGATATGAAACCCGCGGGTATTATTGAGAGGCTTAATTTAAAACGACCGATATATAAGAAAACTGCAGCCTACGGACATTTTGGAAGGAACGACCCCATGTTTACGTGGGAAAATATCGATAAGCAAGATTCGCTGTTGTGTTAACTATTCAAGCACATTTTTTAGCATTTCAGAGTTTTCTAGCTCTAGGTGAAATTTCTTTTTAAAAAAATTGACCACGTTTGAAACGTCTCTTCTGATCAAGAGTTCCGCATTTGGGTGGGTGCGAGAAACAGACTGGGGCCAATCGATAATCCACGGTCGATTGTCGACGTCAACTACTATATTGTATTCACTCAGGTCACAATTTATAATATCATGCTGATATGCTATCTTTACATCATTTAGTACAGCAATTAGCATTTGCCTGGGATTTTGTATATCCTTAACATGTACTAATAATTCCCCTTCTATTCTGTTCATAACTATGGAATGGAGTCGTCTAAAATAAGGAACAGGTATCGTCATACCTGTGTCCTGTAGTCTTTCCAATACGGAGTATTCTGTCTGGGCCGCTCGTATATTGGTCAATATCCAATCATGTGGATATGTATCCCTAAGAAAAGACCTTTTCCTTCTGACCTGCCTGAAACTGATTCTTCCTATCCTATAAAATTTGACAGCCCGTTTCTGGCCGTTGTCCGTGATTGCTTCTAAAACGTCAGATTCTTTACCGACACCGATGGGCAATCCAAGGCCTCCAATGATACCTCTCTCAACAAATGTTCTAAGAGCTAAAGCATCCAGACCAGCCATTAGCAACCCCACTCCATCTGAGGTAACAGAGACTAACTTTAAATCCTTCAATTTACCAATCGTAAAGTCGACCTTGTCTCTATGCAAACTGGCAGAGATGGCTAATTGTTCGCTTGTGAGAAACTTGTGATGCACCGATATGGCGCCGAGCGCTCTGAGGATCTTGAGATCGTCTACCTCTAAATTCCTAAGTAGTTTGGCGACAGACCGAACAGACGACAACTGCTAATGCGTACCTCATCTGCATCTCTGCATCTCTTTCTAATATCCTGTTACAATTGATGGCTTTTCAATAGATAAAAATAGTACTATGCCAGGCAATAAAGCTACGAAGGTTCTTATAAATTCAATAAAGATCAAAAGACGCGCAAAGGCACAAGATGCTGCAATGGAACGAATAAGAGCGTTAGGGAGGGCGGTCAAGTTAGTCACATACTGTGCGATTGACAGCCTTGCGCTTGCAACTAGCAATGATATTGAGCTCTATCTTGGTATGCGCGGCAATTTCTCAGTCGGAATAAACCCATGATGTCGAGCAGTATGAGCCAGGACGAGCCACGGAATGGTGGTAAAGGCCAGACAGAACAAGAGGACCTTATGATTGCCGAACAGGAACAGGAGCTCCCACCCGAAATCGAAGAGAAAATAAGGAAGGGAACTCTGCGGTCTGGATATTCCACGGGCACGTGTGCGGCTGCCGCAACCAAGGCTTCGTTAGTGACCTTGCTCACCGGTATGAGGATAAGGCGCATCGACGTGTCTTTGCCAAAGGGTCGAGAGGCTAACTTGACGATAGCTTGGACAAGAACGAATCCCGACTCTTCTGTGACATCTTCTGTAATTAAGGACGCCGGAGACGACCCAGATGTTACCCACGGGGCTGAGATTTGTTCCACCGTATCATTGTTATCGACGGAAGGACAGGTTGTTATTGAAGGCGGTATAGGAGTGGGAAGGGTGACGAAGCCTGGGCTAGGGCTGGAATTGGGAAAGGCTGCAATAAATCCCGTTCCGTTTGAAATGATAATGCGAACAGTGAAAGAGGCCTCAGGTAATACACTCAAATCACAAGGAATAAAAGTGGTTATCTCAGTTCCACGGGGAGAAGAGATCGCGAAACAAACAGACAACCCTAGATTGGGTATCATTGGCGGCATTTCTATTCTGGGCACTACGGGAATTGTTCTGCCTTATTCTACAGCATCCTTTGCGGCGTCGATTAGGCAGAGTTTGGATGTCTCCATTGCTATGGGTAGTGAGACGGTGGTTCTGACAACGGGTGGACGGAGCGAGGACTTTTCAAAAGTATTTTTAGGTAACACTGTTCCAGATCACGCATTTATACAAGTAGGAGATTTTATTGGTTACAGCATAAAACAATGTTTAAATAAAAAAGTCGAAAAAGTAGTTATCGCTGGCTTTATAGGGAAGCTGACAAAAATGGCAATGGGTGTGAAACAGACACATGTCAGAGGTTCCCACGTAAGTATGGAATTTATGGCATCAATAGCATCCGAATGTATGGCTTCACAGGCAACCATTGAAGAAATAAGAAAGGCAAATACCGCAAGACATGTTTCTGAGATCATAGATTCAAATCGAATTATGGGGTTTCATGATGCCATATGCAGGAAGGTCTTCGATAGATTGAGCGAGTATTCAAATGGTAAAATTGGGATAAGAGTTGTAATGTTTGAATTTGACGGGAAAGTCAAAGGGATGTTCCCACGTTAGCAATCACCTTTAGATTAGTTATGTTATATGTTGTCCGGTCCACACTACACTGTCTTAGGCATTCTGCATTCGCCGCAAAGATGTACTGCTTGCAAATCAAGAAATAAACATATAGGGAGTATTTCAGTGTAATCTTTACCAATCAGGATCTACAGTCGATGTCAATACCCAGCATTGCGATCATTGCAATTACAAAACAAGGCATTGCCATAGCACGAAAAATCGGTCAAAAATTGGACAATGCTCAGATCTATGTTCCCGCAAAACATAGTGACTTCGGAAGTGATATAATGTGGTTCAAGGAACAAACTGGCGACGTTATTACCTCTTTATTCAAGAAATACGACGCACTGATATGTATATTTTCTCTAGGTGCCGTAATAAGATTAATTGCTCCGCTTGTAGCAAGTAAGAAAAGTGATCCTGCAGTGCTTGTAATCGATGATAAGGCTAATTTCGTAGTCAGTGCACTGTCAGGACATCTTGGGGGAGCAAATGAACTTGCAAGGAAGGTATCTTCTTTTCTTCCTGATTCAAAGCCAGTAATCACAACTGCGGCCGACGTCAATGAGACCATAGCTGTCGATTTGATAGGAAGGCAATTTGGCTGGGAAATTGAAAACGATCAAAATGTGACTCGTGTCAGTGCTCTTATGGTAAATGAAGAAAAGATTGCTCTCTATCAGGAAACTGGTCAAAAAGATTGGTGGCTCAAACCTCAACTTCCTAAGAATGTTACAACGGTCACAAATCTGGAGGACCTAAAAAACCCTCAATTCAAAGGTTGCTTGATAATATCTGACAAGCTATTTGGCGATCGTGATCTTATCGAAAAGTCTGTCATTTATCGTCCTAAGAGTCTTGCAATTGGCATAGGTTTGCATTGGACAACGAGCAAAGATAGTATCGAAAATGCAATAAAGTGTGTACTGGAAAGGAATCATTTGAGCTGGAAGTGTATCGAAACAGTAGCCTCCGTTGATAGAGGCGCCATGGTTAAGGGATTGCAGGAGTTCTCAAAGTACTTTAATATCCCAGTTACATTTTTCCACAAGGAGAGCCTGAGTCAAGTAAGCGTGCCAAATCCGTCAGATACTGTTCTGAGATATGAAGGAACGCCAAGTGTTTCGGAGGCATCAGCTATTTTAGCATCGCAGGGCAAGTTAATTGTCCCAAAACAAAAGTTTCCTCCCGACTTAACAGTTGCAGTCGCCCAGAAGAATTATTGATTGAATTGAAGAAAGCATTGCTACTAATTGATAGGGGAAGCCGGGAACCAGAAGTAAGAGATGAGCTTTCTGAAATCTGTTCTGCCGTTAAGGATAGGGGACAGTACGATTATTGCGACTATTGCTTCTTGGAGGTTGTTCCTCCTTACATAGAAGAAGGGATAAGAAATTGTGTCAAAAGCGGGTCGGTGTTTATCACAATTGTTCCCTATTTTCTTTATCCCGGGCTAAAGCTAAAGGAGACTGTTAAGCAAAGCGCAATCATTTGCAAGGATCAGAAATTGAGAATCGGGATCTCAAAGCCGTTATGTTATCACGATTTATTAACTGAGATAATTGTCAAAAGAATCTCAGAAACGAAGACCCAACACCATATTAGCCTGAAGAATAGTGACTGCGATATTTTGATTATAGGACACGGAAGCTCCGACAAGAGCGCAAGGGAAGCATTCTTGTATACCGTTAGACGTATAGGTCCATATTATCGTAGTGTGAGTTTCAGTTTTCTGGAATTAGACGAGCCAGGTATAGGAACTGCAATAGTAAATGTGGTATCGCAGCGCCCAAAGAACCTGATAATAGTCCCATACTTTCTGCATAAGGGAGCCCACATAAAGCATGACGTAAATAAGGAGGTCCGGTTTGCCTTGGATAGAGTTAGTTTTGACAACGCGTTTATATCGAGACATCTAGGAGTAGATGAAAAGCTAATCCAACTTATTCTTCATCGTGCAAAGGAGGTCGAGAGTAGATCTGGGATCAGATGAATCTCAAAAAGTCAACCAAGAAGATAAGGTTAACGCCAAGTTGAGAAAGATGTCGGAGAAGGCATTTGATATAGAATCACAAAGTCTTAAAATTATAGATGCAGAAGTAGGGAAACATTCCTATAGCTCTCTGGAATGGTCTGTAGTGAAACGAGCAATTCATTCCACTGCTGACTTTGACTTCTCCGGTTCCCAGGGAATAGTGTTTGGAAATGATGTATTCAAATCTGCTTTTGATGCTATTAGGAAGAAGTGTTCCATTGTAACAGATGTAGAAATGGTCCAAGTTGCTCTTAACAAGACTCTTATCTCTAATCTGGGACTTAGGACTGTGTGCAATATTTCAAATGATTCTGTCATTAATGAATCACGGTTGCTCAATAAGACTAGATCGGAACTTGCCATGCGCTATTCAGCATCCGATATTGCCGGCGGGATAGTTGCAATTGGCAATGCTCCAACGGCTCTTTATGAAATAATTAGGATGATTAATGAAAGGTCAGTTAGCCCCGCATTGGTGATAGGTGTGCCAGTCGGATTTGTATCCGCCTTCGAATCTAAAAGAGAATTGGCAAAGACTAAAATTCCATTTATAACCAACATAGGAAGGAAAGGAGGTAGCGCAGTTGCGTCCTCTATTGTCAATGCAATTTTGCTTCTATATCAGCAAGGACAACTAAACCCCTGAAAATATCAGTACATAGAGTCAGGATCAGGTACTTCGCGTTCTAAATAGGAAGTGAGATCCTACTCTTTCTTAGCATACCTACCGGGATCTATTATTGTTATTATCAACAGATATCTTCAACAGCAACCTACTGTCGCTCTCCAAAACCTAAATAGAAATGATCAGTAAGCAACATTGTTATGAATAAGTCTTAAGCTTTAAAAGCACAAATTGGGGGGCTTTAGTTGCAAAAATTTTGGAAGAATACTTGGGACGTTCGTTAAATACAAACTTGTATTTAACTGCCTATGGG
>JALZGI010000268.1 GCA_030861105.1 Thermoproteota archaeon | reverse complement strand
GATGAATACCTGTCCTCTTCTCGTATTTGAGATTAATGTGGGTAATCACACTATCAGACTATAGTTCTATTCAGAACAAAGTGATATACAAATAGATGGACTCCGCAGGAGACTCAAGAGTAAAAGTGCTAGGAATAGGAGTCCTCCCACATAAAAAGAAAGTGCGAAAAAGCGGGTCCTTTCTGGGATCTTTAATGCTAGCATTTTTCTTAGTTTAGGTGTTATGTAATGTTATGGTCTTAATGTATTTCCGGTATCTTTACTAAGATAAATAAGAAAGAGAGACTATACATCATGTCACCATATACACTATAGCGTTTTAATCACGATTCAAGTATTATCTAGCTCTTTAGGTATTTCCAGAATGAAATACCAAAATGCAAACATAGCTATGCTGGCTATCCTGTCAATAGCTGCCATCGTGAGAGGGTTTACCGTTCAAGCCGCAGAAGCTCAGATGTATTTCAAGGAGTTAGGGTCGGACCACTTACTGCAGATGAAAGCGGAGTACAATTCAATACAAGAGAACTTGCCCTCAGTGCAGGTGAACGTGGCATCTTGATTATCCCTAATCCAGAGAGATAGGGACCTTTCCTTTTTTATTTCTAACAGAACAAAGAATACCAGCTGTCGAATAAGCTATTGACTATTTCAACTTGAATCTTAAAACACAATATAGTGACTTTGAAGGAAAAAGAAAAAGAAAATAAAACTAAGGGTAGGTAAAAGTAAAGCCTTTACTCATTTAGAAGATGTCTTCATCCTAAGCCTTTGCTTCATATACTAGGTTAAACTGTGTCTGAGCTGCTCGCCTAAAATGCCTAAATCCACCAGCTTTTACAACCTCAGCTATTTTTGCTTCCCCAGCTTGTGCTCCTAATGCGGGCCCATTAGAAGCTAGTGACGAGGGCACACAGGCCATAGATGAAGCAGCAAAAAACAATCTCCCCACAGGATTTAGATTATCTTCTATTCTATCATTAGCAAATGGTTCGACTATCATTACGACACCGTCGGGTTTTTTGAGAGATTTTAAGGCATGAGAAGCAGCACCAACAGGATCACCCATATCATGAAGACAGTCAAAGAATGCTATCAAATCATACTTATTATCACTGGGATAGTCGCTAGCAGAAGCAACTTCAAATCTTATTTGCTCTTCGCTTAAGCCTTCCCCTCCTCCTTTTCGTTCTTCTCTTGCTAGCTGTCTTGCTCTTTCAATAGAAGGAGCATGATTATCAAATCCTACAAATTTACAGCTAGGATACGCTTTGGCCATCATAATAGTCGTAAGACCATGTCCACATCCCACGTCAGCTACAAAGGCTCCTCCTTTTTTTAACTTCTCTTCTACCCTTCCGGCATCAAGTGATGGTATCCACGAGCTAAGAAGATTTGCAATGTATACTGGTTTGTAGAAACGCTCTGATCCCTGATATAACTCTGGATCATGATCAGCCCATGATAGACCTTTGCCTGTCCGGAATGCTTCAATAATCTTTGATGTCTCTCTAAAGTATGCCGATGTGGCTTGAAAACCACCCATTGAGTATACAGTACTGTTCTCGTCTACCAGCACCATTGCATGCTCTTTAGGAAACGAGTACTTTCGTGTGAGAGGATCATATTTGATGTATCCACCTGCTGCCTGATTGGCCAACCATTCTCTTACACATCGTTCTACGGTTCCAGTCTTCGAAGCAAGCTCTTCCGAAGTTATTGATCCTTCGCCTCCTCCTTCTTGTGCTTCCGCCATTGCTTTGTACAGTCCCAGCTTATCACCAACATATACCAAAACAGCACTATAAGCTCCTCCTAAATCAGACATGACCTTTCCCAAAAAGTCTTGAAGCACTACATTGTTAATGTTCAACGTATTGTTACTATCAGTATACTGGGAAACTTCTTTTTTTGATTCTGAGCCCATGCTCAAAGTTAAGGTAGGACATATAAAAAACAATGTTTTTGGATTTTTCCATTCTCTTATTGTCTATGTTGGTAATCTTAATATTCTAGCTTCTAGAGGGATGCGTTCTCTTCTCTTATTATCCCAAATATGTCAAGGATCTCAAATAGTCCTTCAGTGGACGAAGAGCTACTCGAGGTTTTTGAGGTTTTAGGGTCTTAAGGGTTAGCTTCTTAGACTACCATGAAACTTATCATTCTAGGGTAGAATATTGACAAAGTCTCCGGCCTCTGACTTTAAGGTCACTGCTAACTGGTTGGAGCGTTTAACTAAGCTTCCATATTGAAACAAACCCCAGAACAGTCTTTTACAGATAACAATGTTTTCATCATAGACCTCCACCTTTTCACAGATTTGCATCGCGCGTGCTACGCGCAAGCTACTCACCACCCTTAGTATGACTTGAGATATTTGACTTGTATCCTCAATGTCTTATTCGTCGTATGCTTACATTTACACTTTCTTGAGCCATGAAGTGAAAACCTATGATGGCATCCATAGTAGTTGCATATTGGTTCAGCTGGTTGACCCAGTCCATCTAGTGTTCTCCATTTCTCCGGCCCCTGGTCCCTTTATTACGTGATGGTAATCGCAAAGGAGAGGGAGTAATAAGCAAGCAGCCATGGAGCTAAGACAACTAAGTACCTTTAATCAGTCCTATTATTGCAGAGGAGATTCTTCCTCCCTGATCTTATCTAGACCTTATATCCAATTTTTCTCAAAAACTGTTTTCGATCCTCAATATCTTTTTCTGCCTCTACACCTTTTGCTCTAAATCCATCTACGACTCCAAGGACTGCTCTTCCTTGTTCAGTTTCAACAAAAATTAGTTCAATCGGATTAGCTGTAGCACAGTGTATACTAACTATCTCAGGAACGTCTTTTAGTCTTGGAAGAATGTTTATAGGAAAAGCATCTTGAATTAAAATGATAAGACTATGTCCCACAGATAGTTTGAATGCATAGTCTGTTGCAAGCAACTCAAGAGCTGTGTCATTACCTGCATGTCTTACCAAACATGGTCCACTGGCTTCACAAAATGCAACACCATATCTTATGTTAGGTACACAATTAACCAGACACTCTGAGACATCTTCCACTGTCTTGATAAAATGACTTTGAGCTAGTATAATCTGAGTATTTGCTGGTAGCTCTATTTTCAGTGATTGAATCTCCATAGGTTAATCAGAACTGACCGTCAATATTAATATGCATACTATCTTCACTGATATTAATAAGACTTAGTTTGCCTGCAGTATAATGATATGAGTCGGCAGACCTATACAAGAGCAGGTATATGATCTTCAATAGGCTCTTATATTAAACAACCAGAATTCTATGTGGATGGCAGAAAGATCTGAAACCGATTATAAGTTTTCAATTCATGGTGGTAGTGGCAGATGTAATATAAACAGTAAGAGTGTTCACTAAATACCCCATAAAAGAATCACGATAATACTGTTGAACATTATATGGTGTGGCATCAACGTATACTAAAGACCCGGCACATGATAAAAAGGCATCTTCTATAACTTTAATATAATCTGTTTTACACAAATATAGATCTGTGTGCGAAAAGCATACGAAGTAGGGTAAGACCTACGAAATATGCTTAGTAGTGCACAGAAAACCTTGTAGGGTAGGCAAGAGGAACTATATTTCGAATAAGAAATAGGGGGATCTTGCTAAACCTACAAGGGATCTAACTTTCTTCTTGCTCTTTGAGCTGCCTTCTAATAATTCATCTATTGTTTTTCTCTACTGGGCACCTGATCTCCTGGTATTTGTGGTACAGACACCCCCGGAATCACAACTATCGCCAACGTCAAATCATGCAGGCTTCTATGTTTATATGTGGTCTATTATTACTTTTTTTTGTCATCTGGAATCTTAAATCCTTTACCGAACTTGCTTATCTTGGACGATATAGTTCTATTTTTTTTATCTTTTTTATCTTTATCTTCATCTTTATCTTCACTATCTGCTGCCTTAATCGTATTATAACAATTGTAACAATATGACTTCTCATTATAGAGATACTCCACTTCGTCTCCTACGAGTTTATGGTTACATTCTTCACACCTTATTATCATACCGTAGTTGTTCTATGAACTTCTCTAACTAATTAGAATTACACCATATACCTATAGAACTATGAAGTACTAATGACATTTTCTAAAGGGAACACTCTGACTCAGCTTTACCATATAATATTTGCTACATTGAATAATGAAAAAACTAATAACAATGATCAAACAATCTCAAGTATTCAGATGAATAGTGTTTTTCAAAGACTATTCAACAAAATATCCAAATCATTCTCCAAGCAAAGGGATGAAGAAAAGCCAAGCAGCTCTTCTTATGACATACAGAAAATCTATTGTAGGTTTTGTGGAAAAGCCAATCCTGCATCTTCTGAACATTGTTCACAA
The DNA here is from genome assembly GCA_030861105.1 of Thermoproteota archaeon. GTDB lineage: Archaea > Thermoproteota > Nitrososphaeria > Nitrososphaerales > Nitrososphaeraceae > TH5893. The sequence continues at coordinate 6,700 of JALZGI010000268.1, read as the reverse complement.
TGTAAAAAGCCTATAACTATACCTCCCTCCAAAGTCTTGAAAGTGTGTGAAAAATGTGGCTTGGCTGTTAATGATGATTCAGTTTATTGTTATAATTGCGGAACAGTATTTTTTAATGGGACTTAGGACGCTACAGGTATAAGCATCAAACAAATAAGAGATTAAGAGACATTTGTGAGAATCCTTGAGATAATGCATGCTAATGAGCACAACCTAACCAAGCTTTAGGGCCTGGTGACCAATATTATGGTTTCAAGTTAGGAAACACTGTTGCAAAAGTTCAAGGCCGTTATGAGCTCGGTCTCATCGTGATACGTTTCAGACCTTGCCTGTTCAAGAACCTGTATCTTACAAGACCCAACTGGCCCTCCTATTTGGTCATATTCAGACACCATGCATACAAGAACTGCAGAAATACATATCCTAATAACAGTACCAAAATTACTACCAAGAGTTTTGCGGGGCTGCTGCTAAGCAAGCTACTTTGATTTGGCTCGAATTTCTTGCTTCTAGCAAAGAAAATTTGTCCAATCACAGCTGAATATATAGGGTAAACTAGTAATAGTATGGCAAAACGTACAATGGATTAATCAATTAAGTCATTGATAGATAAGCTAAACTATTAGAGATTATGTTCTGTTTACCTATAAATCCTAACACTAGTAACTAATTTGTATTACATATAACAGATCATAAATGATTCTTACCATGGTTGAACACCCCATGGATGGGTTTGTCTCTATGTCTTTCTTACATTATTTTACCACATGCAGGATATCAACGATGAGTGACAATACAAACTAGAGGGTATATTTTATCCATTGTAAATTATCCATTGTAAAATGATCTCTTCATATCATGGTCAACCTCTCAGGAAGTGGCTTTATCTTTAGAGAAATTGAATAATTAAGATGGGCTATTTCATTACCATGAATGCATTTTGCTCTTATTGTGGAATGCGGCGCGACTATGGTTCATATAGTCTCACTTTATAACACAATTATAGCGTGATTAATCTAAAATAAGCATAATAAATCATAGGTTATTTTTAACCAAAGTTAAGCATCATCATCATGTTTATGTAACATTATGAAATCACTTAGACAGCGGCTGATTATTAACGAAGGGGTTCAAGTCTTATGTGTTTATTTTGAGATACCATCAATTACGACATTGGCGTAAATTTCTTTTAATCCCTTTAGTACTGATATCTCTGAATACTTGATTAACTATCTTAGCCCTTAGAGTATTTCCTTGCAATGCTGGGATATTGTTAGCAGGCGAGACTCTTGTTCTATCTTCTACCTGCATAGATGTGTCTAACATTTACCTTTCGAATCTGCCAATAGTTAATGGTTCTCAATATAGGGCTTTTGTCTATGGATATTCAGAGACGTTTGGTTTGACTCAATTGTCCCGGATAAAGCCATCGCCTCAAAAGCCGACTTAATAGAGGTAGCAAAAGATATGTAAGCGAGGCGACTAAAATCGCAGTAAAAATAATGCTGGAAGCTATCAGCGGCCACTCACTCAATAAATGACCAAGAATGGATCGTGACAATAAGCTAGTTGTATATGCTGCAACAAAAACAACAATGGACATTTTCCACCTAGGCGGTGGGGGGATTGGTTTTAGATCAGGTAGCACAAACCACGTTTCTAGGCCAGTAGCTATTTCATAATGTCTTGTAGAATATTTATTCGCCTCTTGTAAAAGTCTTTGAACATCGGGGGAATTATCCCAAATGTCCATTGAGGCCTTATCAGTGAAGCGCCGGATAATGTACCGTCTGTTAGAATTTGTTCCGCCAGGCATTACAACTGTTGTTCCAAGATATCCCAGTGCCTTTCTCTCAAATTCTAAAAAACGCCTAAGCCAGTCGTCATAATCCTTTTCGTATCCTGGTTTTATACTCCTGCTGATCAAGGAAGTAACCGTTTTTGATTTGGTCTCTGTAGTCACTGTGATCTATTGATAATCTTTTTTGTATAAATCTTCAATCCACAATATTACCCTCATAAGACCGTACGTTCTATCGTAATACTTGAACCTGCTAATACTACAGAGAGAATGGAGAAACTCCTGAGTTATATAAGGATAATAACTACAGGACATTGTTTATTCTCGTTATCCTTAGAGCAAGGAATAGTTCTTTTAGTCTAAATCTAACTAATAAACAAATGAATTTATTTGCTAGATGTCATAGACTTCCATGGCAAAATCCAGACAAAGGGAAAGATCCAAATCTCAAAAACGAAAAACAAAGACAGTAACTGAGGACGATATTGAGATGCTGCTAGAATTAGCTGAATTATACAATACTGCTTATGATTTTGAAGCGGCAGAATGGTATTGGGGAGAATATAACAGGGAGGTAACATCGTTTGAAGAATTTAGAAACAAGTACCCCCAGGGGAGTAAAGGAGCTCAACTCTTCGAAAGGTTTACGTCAAAATTCGAATTAGCAGGAATATTGATAGAATATGGATTCCTAGATGAAAACCTGTATTTTGATAGATATGGAGGGGCACAGGCAGAATGGGAAGGCACAAAGTCAGTCATATATGGTATAAGAAAAGAATGGAATGATCTCAGGTTTAGAGAAAATTTTGAATTACTCGCTAGAAAAGGAAGTAAATGGTTGGAAAATCATCCTCCTAAAATCAAAGAACAAAACGAATAAAACTACAGGTTCTAAGATCCATGTAATAAGCAAGGACAAAAAATTGGCTGCAACTTACCGTTGTAAAAGTTGTAAGATCATAATCCAGTTGATAGAGATATCTCCTACCAAGAGGAATGCAACTCACTGCCCATATTGTGGAAAAGTTGCTTTAGAACCAAGAAATGTTATTTTTTGCTAATTGAAGAGCTTGAGATACCTTATTAGCTATTACGTACAAAATCTAACTGCATAGTTAGGTAGGTGTCAGTGACATAATGAGTGATTTATGCATAACTATTAAGAATTTAAATTTAGAAATAACTGATGTTAAATATTCAGGTTTGCTTGTAAGTAAATAACAGGTATATTAAGCTAGATGAAATCAGAGTGCTATCAATGCTTAATATGGGTTAGTGCTAACTTCAGTGTGCGATTTAAGGTTGGCAATTGGAGTTTATAGTGATATTATTTTATAACTTGTAGTCTCTTCTATAGTATGTCAACGGATTTTCAAAGGCTTAGCTCGAGCCAGAATGTGTCCCAAGAAGCAACACAACAAAAAAAGATAACTAAAGTTGGCGCCAGGTATATACAATTAGAAGAATTTAAAGACTCTGACCACCATAGAGGTTATTTTTGTTATAACTGTATATATTTTGTTAAACCACATCACTGTGCAATTGTAACAGATGAAGGAATTGATATACAGGGTAATATCTCCGGTGTTATTGCCCCTTATGGATTATGTTCAATATGGATGCCGAACAAAGATGAAATACGTGGAAATGCATCCTCAAGAGGATTCAGTGCAGCAGCTACTGAAGTATCTACAAGTGGTCTGTCAGATGAATCAACCCCGGGGGTCTCTGCTCAATTCTCATGTGACTTCTGTTATAAGACTTTCAATTCTAGAGAAACATTAAAACAACATCGTATTAAGGAGCATAATAATAATGACTAATAATAATGCTAAAAGAAACAAGGACTTCAAGCATACAAAAACAGGTGTTCAGGATGTTAATGATAATGATAATGATAATGATAATGATAATGCAGCGCCCTCAACTGTAACTAACCTTGGTGACACATCTAGAGACATTACTGATACAGCCGACGTGTCAAGGGCAAGTATTGCCAAAGGGACAGGAATTGAAGAAAATAGATCTGCTGCTGATATGCTTATGGGAAAAATGCGCGATGATGGATCTATTCAAGGAGTAACCCAAGACAACAATAACTTGGAAGGAAGACTGGAACAACTAGATAATCCTCAGGATAATATCTCAAAGAAGAAAATTGTTAATTCTGGAACCTCCTTAAAGAAAGATAAGAGTATTGATAAAGCAGACATCTACTCCACAGAAGAGTCAGGGACCAGACATATAGAAAGAGCACAGGAAAATCCTCCAAAAAAGGCAGAAGACAAAGAAAAGGGTTCATGGAAGATCAAAGAGGAAGCCTATAGGAAAGATGATTAAATATTTTCCCATAACCATAATATGTATTCTTGTAGTTTTGATTATAATATCAGCTGTATTGCCATACATTAATTATTTGGGAAAAGAAAACATAGGTTCAGCTATAAATATCACAGCAGAAGCCCAAATACAAACAACAACGCGTACTAATTATGATAATGATACTGAAGAAACAATATCGACAGATGCTAATAATAGCAGACTTGATGGCAGTCAACCAAATAGCTCTCCAATACAAGGTACAGGAATTCCAAACGAACAGACCAGTGCTAATCCAGCACCTCAGGCTCCCATTAGTGGAATGGAGATAAGAACGAGAGAAAATGAAACTCGAGAAGGAACAGGGGCATTTGCCGATTTCACAAATACTACGAAATAGCAGATCCTGCTATAGCTAGAGCAATAAAATTAATGTATTGAGATTTTTGTCGTTTGTAGTCATTAAATTAAAAGATTATAGTTGCAACCATCGGCCATTATGATAATTGTTATGGCTGTAATGCTATAGACTATAACCTTTTTCTCTCTTCCTTAGATCTCCATAGAGCCGCTTCAGAGCAATCAATATGGAGGCCACATGAACAGAAAGCCTCGAATCATCCAAGGGCTGTAAGTTCGTGACTTCGCAAAGAAGGCATATGGTATTGACTTTGCATGACCTTCACCTCCTCTTAATGAGAATATAGTAGATTGGCACAGAAACATGTTCAGAGAATAAACATGCGAGGTTCATCCTTATCAAAGAATATATAGAGCAGATAGGAATGCTGGTAAAGCTATTCAATAATGGGCGCCAGTAAAAACAAGAACTATAGGTTGGCTGAGTCAATATTCGTTCTCTGTGAAACATGTCATTGGTGTGCTACCTACTTTGACAAATCTAGAATATCTAATAAATGCCTTATCTGTGGGAATACTGCAATCTCAAATTTTCCAATATTACTTGATGAAGAATTTACTTTTAATTACAATGAAAAGCGTGGAGTGGAGCTAGAGTTTGGGCTTAAGAAGAGGGATAAAGGAAAAGGATGATCATTGTTACTCAATCATATTGCTTCTCTTCAAATAAGCATATACTTTCTGATTCGGTTATTATAACATATTAGCTGCTTGAGGATACTCACTTCACTTAGCATAATAGCTGTTTAACTGCTCACTCCCTCTCTACATTGATAGCCATTACTTATATCGCTAGCAATATTCGAGCTACCTTATGTGGTCCTCTGAAGACAATTTCTAGTAAAGGAAATAGATATGGAAAGGTTTCGAATACACCTTACGCCGACAGCATGCAGAGCCTTTTGCCAAAATGTTGAAAGAATGTCTAGAAAATGAGGAATATGCTGCTGCATCTAAAAGCCAAGGACCACAACGTTCTACAGAATCATTGTTTATGGCTTTAATATTCCAGCAACAAAAGATGGTAAGTAGGTTAATGAAACAAATACAATCCAATTCAATCAGTCTGAAGCCGCAGGAAGAACAAACAACATACCTGGTAGCGGCAGTTGAGTTGAATCTTAGGCACACCTGCGGCTGGGAGAACCTGTGCCCTATAAGTATACAGTGTAAAAAATACAAAAAACATTGAAAACAAGATTCCCTAACTTATCTCTCTTCACCGTTCAAGTGCACCATACATATCTTCTATCCAAGGTTTGAGACTTAAGGAAGCTCCCTCTATCCAAGGAGAAAGAGAGAAAGCAAAAAAAGGCTTTGAGACTAAACTGCGGGTAAAATATCTCTGCTAAATCGACGGATCTAACCTTCTACAGTATCTTTTTCCATCTTCTCTAAGTCTGTACCTCCTGGGGGATATGCTTTCTATCAATCCCTCGTCAATGAGTAGAGGTAAGAGGGTATTTTCAATGTATTGGTCAGGCCATGCCACTATGTTAAATCCGCCCCGTTCGGGATGGTCGTGGTTAAACGGTCTTCTTATATCGTCCAACACGAACTCATGAGTATCAATACCCGTATTTCTCTTAAGATATTTGTATTTCTCGCACGCACGTGCCATAAATATTTCCCTAAACTTTTGTATTTCTGTGGACATGCCCTATTCAGTATTTTTTTCCGACAATTCCAATAATCTTTGTGTTTGTTCAACACCGGTTATAGGAAGACTCTTTGTATCAATAAGTCCAATCTGGGCTAGCACAGATGCTTGATCCCAATAGATATGTTCATGTGCAATCTTATCATTATCATCAAACTTCATGACTACAACAAGTGGTAACTCTACATATTTACCTGTTGGTGGTATCCCAGGAAGCATGATTTTGATTTCTCTGTTATGTGTAAAACTTATAATGAGCTCATCTACAACCTGATCATTACCTACAGTACGAGAGACACGTTCAATCTTTGTATCAGCAGGCATTTTACCAACAAAATCATTCTTATAGAAGTTATAGACTCCATCATAACCTATTCCTCCAGTTAATGTCGGTACATGGTGTACGTACGGCTCTTTAACCATTGTCTTCATTGTTGCGTCTACATCATGATCTTCGAATTCGCACTTTACATGTTTGTCAAATATTGCTCCTAAGT
>JALZGI010000265.1 GCA_030861105.1 Thermoproteota archaeon | reverse complement strand
TAATAATGATTATTCATCAACTTATACACAACCTGATCGTAAACAGATAATTGAATCAAGTGACAATGAATAAAAAAGAGTAAGAGGCTAGGCTAGTATTCTAAAGTTTGATTGAATGTTCCTGCTTGTGTCTCTGTTTCTGGGCTTACAGTTGCATTTACCATGAACGGATGTTGGACTTGTATTACTTGTGGTGGAAATATTGGAGCCTTGTCATTTGGATTCCATGTAATTATGATTTTACCATATGACTCTGCCAGAGACTTCATAGTAGCATTCTGCTGCTGCTCACTTAGCATTGGTAATTTCGGATCAGCCCTGTTTGGAGCAAACTCTTCTTTGTGGTAATGCCAGTTTGGTTTATCTCTATCAGGTATATTCTTGAATGCATCTGCGGTAATCATGTATTCCACGCCTATGAGTGTTGCATTAGGCGAATTGCTGTCATATAATTGGCATACCATCATAATTTTGTCGTTAGGCTTACAAAAATGCCATACTCTTAGAGTGGGATCATCAAAAATGTGTCTTACAGCTGTTAGAGGGCCCGAAGGAGGACCGCCAAAACCTTTCGTAGTTTGTGTCATATTTTGTGCTTGTGTCGCATTCTGGGCTTGTGCCGCAATTAAGGTAACTACTGACAATCCAAATAGAAATGCTATCAGAGAAGCACCTAAGATTATCCTAGTTTCGAAGTTTGAATTGTTTTCCTTGTTCCATTCGCTATGATTATATTTCAACTTTCAGCTAGCGTTGGGACTACATTATATATAGAGATAATAGTTGGCTGTCAAAATTCTCAAAAATCTATCGAGCTGAAGGGGTTCACAAGACATCTTCTATTTCCTTGATTTGCCTTACATAGACCATTTGATTTCTGTCATTACTTAATGTAGTTATTTTATAGTTTTTATGTTACTTATAGTCATCCTCCCAATTAATCAGATCAACACGAAAGGGCTGTATAGTAGCAACTAATGCATCTTCATTCGCATAAAATAAAAAAGTTTTGACTAGTCATACAGACAGCTACCAAGGGTTTCAGTTTATGATATGCTTATAAATAGCATCGGCAAGGTGGTTCTCGTTTTTGAGTCAGAACGAAATTAAGATCAGGGATGTATGGGAAAGCAACAGCTATTGTTTAGCATAGAAATTTAATGTGATGAGTACTTGCCTTGTATAGGGATACATCACATAAACTTTTATCCATAACTTGGTCAATGGCTTTTAGTAGTATTTTCGGCATGAAAAAGAGAACGGGTATTCCAGAAAAGGAAAGGGCGTTAGTTCTTCAAGGCGGAGGGTCTCTTGGTGCTTATGGCGCTGGTGTGTATAGTGCCCTTTATGAATCTCTCTCTAAAATGGACATCGAAGAAGGTAACAAAGGAAGGCCAATTTTTGATATCATTGCAGGCACTTCAATAGGCGCAATCAATGCTGCTGTTCTTGTAAGCTATGTTGTGGAGAACCAGACCTATGAAGGGTCTGCTGAGCGGCTTGCTGACTTTTGGCAGTATCTCTCTAAGAAATCGACAGTAGAAGCTAATCCATTTTTTAAACCTTGGTGGGATCACTTCCATACAATAAATAAGGATGTTGCATCAGGAGAAGCTGCAAGAAGATATTATTCAGCTAAAGAGTTTGCAATATATGGAGTACCAACTGTCTTTTACCCTCATCTACCTACACACGATACTAAATTTTTTGATTTAGATAATATATGGTATAGATATAGTAACGAACCGTTAAAACGGAGTCTGGAGCGATTTGCAAAATTTCCAATAGCTACTACTTATGAAGACGATCAGCCGAGGCTCATCCTGGTAGCAGTTGACATTGCAGATGGTATTCCAGTTACATTTGACAGCTATCCCAAGGAAGATGGCACACGAAAAACAGAATATGGGAGGTTTCTCAGTCACAACGATAAGGAAATCGGATTTGAACATGTGGTTCATTACGACAAGGGTATTACATCAGATCATGTTATTGCAAGCGGATCCTTTCCAGTCAATTTTGATTTTGCTAAAATAGAAGTTGAAAGTCAAAGAAGTTCTCTATCCAATAATCGATCAATCAACCTTGAGAGTACTGCAAATAAGACTGATAATAGTTACAATTACATCAAAGAGATAAGATATTTTTGGGATGGAGGTCTCATGGCCAATACCCCACTAATGCAGTTGGTTTTGTTGCATAGAAAATACTGGTATAGGATCAGAGGTCTAAAAGATGTCGTTCCTAGATTAGGAATCTGTGTAATTAATTTGCATCCCAAAAAGCAAATAGAGATTCCAATGGATAGAGATAGTGTTATAAACAGAAACAATGACATAACTTTTTCAGATAGGATTCAGCATGAAGAGGCGATGCTCTTGTTAGCATCCGACTATATCGATTTGGTGAGAGCATTAATGAAGGTTGCAGAAGAGCACGGAGTGAAAGAAGATATAATAAATAATCTCTTGAATCAGAAAACAAGATTTCATGGCGAATTCCTAAAAGCTAGACGATTTCTGGATATTGTAGAAGGACGATTTCAAATAGATGAAATAATAGAAGTAACCAGGAGGAATGATGAACATACCATTTCGAGCAAGATATATGATTTCTCCGAAGGAACGATAAAGATGTTATTTGAGCAAGGATATAATGATGGTCTAGGTGGTTTTAACGAATACCTTGAGGCTAAGAAAAAACAACCCACACGCTTACAGGCTTGACAACCTAGCGAGACAACTTGAAGGGGTAGTTGATTCTAAGGGCTATGTCTATTTCAACTTCTAGAATTACCAATATTTCTAATTATCAGAATGCACAAGAACTTGCTTCATCTAATTGATATCTCTTACTTATGGATACTGAAGATTATGATTATGCATTAAGGTAAGAAGACTATTGTTCTCCACGCATATACTTCCACGCATATACGATAAGGAAATTGCTGTTTAATTCAACATGGACAAGAATAGAAATGGTATGAGTGGGTCAAAGATTTCTTTCCATGCATGGAAGACACTTGCAATTCTTAGCGGCATTGCAACAATGGTGCTTTACGCTGAAACAATGCTTGTACCAGCCATTCCTCATCTAATAAACGACTTTGGTATTACCTATAGCATATCTTCTTGGATACTTTCGTCGTATCTTATCTCTGGAGCTATATCTGTACCAATAACAGGCAAACTTTCTGATATGTATGGTAGAAAGAGAATTCTTTTGATAGTAATGACCATCTATACCTTGGGCGTAATTGGAGGTGCAGTTTCAATTGATATTTACTCCCTGTTATTTTCAAGAATTATTCAGGGCATAGGAATGTCCGTATTTCCAATTGTATTTGCTATTGTTCAAGATCAATTTCCAAAAAATAAGGTCTCTATTGCTCAAGGAACATTAGCTTCGATGTTCGCTTTTGGTGGTGTGCTTGGTTTGCTTGTGGGGGGAAACGTAATTGAATATTTTGGTTGGAGGATGACATTTTATTCTGTTATCCCGGTGGCAATACTACTTATTGTAATAATTTGGCGATACATTCGGGTAAAAGAAGAACCAATAGAAAAGGAACCAATACAACCAGAGCATAAGGAGTTATCAAATAAGGAGAGTAAAGGGGCTGATGAATACCTTTCGGAGGAACAAAGACAGCGTAAATTAACAAAATATATTTTTAATTCAGGTAAATCTAAAATAGATATTAAGGGAGCAATTTTTCTTGCTATATCTATCACATCTTTTCTATCTGCCTTGTCATTTGTGCAATCATCATCGGATAATAATACCGACTTACAAAAATCATTTAACATTCCATGGGAAATATTATTGCTTAGCCTTGTGGGCTTTGGTTCACTTACCACCTTTATAATAGTCGAAAGAGGATCTTCATCACCACTTATTGATCTCAAATTGGTAGGTCATAAGCCCATATTGATATCTAATATTATGGTGATTATTTGGGGTATCTGTACATTTGCAATTTTTCAGACAATACCTATTCTAGTACAAAGTCCTGTGATAACTGGCGGTATCGGTGGAAATGCGATAGACGCAGCAAATATACAATTGCCATTTTCTATTACCTCTCTTGTGTTTGGGCCCACGTCTGGCCTTATAATATCAAAAATAGGCTCATCTAGGGTAACTCTCATGGGGGCAATAATAACAACCATCAGTCTTCTTTCGATACTGATTTTTCATGCTAATACAATACAGTTAGCGGTTAACCTAGCAGTAGTGGGAGTTGGTTTAGCGCTTCTCAATGTGGGTCAACTTAATATAAACACTACCTCCGTGCCACCTAAAAATATAGGCGTATCTTTGGGTATAAACACTCTGTTGAGGTATGTAGGGTCAGCAATAGGCCCTGCTATAGCTGGAATGCTTATGCAATCTAATCAAAATATAATTAAAACAGCGGACGGAATTTTAAGAGCTTTTCCTTCTAAAGAGTCCTATAATTTCATTTTCCTATTTCTCTTAGTGGCGGTTGCAATTACTATATTGTTATCTATGCAAATAGCCCATAGAAAAATAGGTCAAACGACTATGGAGAAACAGCGTTGACCCTAATGCACTTGCTTATAATAATGACGGGTCTGCCAAGGTTACCTTGGGTATATGTTAATTGGTTAAGCGGTGCTTTAATAAAAAATGAAGGGACTAAAAATAGTTTCAACTAAGTTGTTGATTTTTAACGCTTCCGTTGAAGAGATCTTATAAAAATAGGGCTCATATAACAACCTCTATGAATAATAAAACAACGACCGAATGTGTTACGACAATCGGAGAACGGCAGAGTGGAAGTTATTTGCATCTCCTCCTATATCGAGCACCAAAAAATAACAATGAGGCAATAGCAAAGAACCTGAAGCAATTCGCACCATCATTCAAAAAACATGGAGCAAGATTCGAGTACTACCAACAACTTGACAAAAGTGAGTTCTTTGGTCTAGTCACACAGGGAAAGAGGCTTATCACAGGCGGGTTCAGCCCCCTTAGGGAGTAGAAGAAGCCTTGTCAATTGCTGAAACTATGCACTCAAGTAAATATATGGC
>JALZGI010000254.1 GCA_030861105.1 Thermoproteota archaeon | reverse complement strand
CACTTAACCAGCCATCATATATTGGTTGTTTATCATCTGGAATAAAAGATCTATCATAATCAATTGTTGTTATTCTTACTATAAAGTGGTACAAACCACCTTCTGAGAAAATAGGACCTGTTGCAACTACAGGACTATTTTCTGTTCCAGTAAATGCTCGTAATATTGGGTCTGGCTCACCATAGACTGTTACTCTTTCTGCTTTGCTTGGCTTCATCTCTATTTTTAAATCTCCTTTATGATCGTGAAACCAATCGGAAATCAATTTCTTGCCGTCTTTTTCAATTGTAATGAAGTATGTTACATGTTTGTAACCCTCATTTGTAGATGGATCATAAAGCTTAAATTGAATAACTGGTTCCTGATTTTGATTCTTCAGCATTTCAGTGGTGACTACAGGTGGTGTCATTTTTATAATTAAATCAGCTTTTCTGTCTCCAAATGAAGCAGAAAGTTCTTCCATAAACAAACCATCGCCAAAAGCAACGTTTGGATATAACATTGAGGAAGGAATGAGGGAAAGTAGCAGAAGAATAGAAGCACCCATAGTAACAGGGATTATTCTTATTCTCATTCTCCTTTCATATTGGTTATTCAATTATCTAAACCCCCAGTAATTATTCGTTCAACCATCTAATAAACTAAGTAGTTGTCAATTAGTGAGTTAGTTAATTTCTGACAACTTTATGAGTTAGAAATAACTGGACCGGTATGATAATAGCTAGGCAAGAGTTATGAACTTACAAATATCTTGCTGATTTAGTTAAGTGTAAGATCGTTCTAGTTGCAAGCGAGGCATTTAGAAACTTGACAGTACAACGAATTCGTATCGTTTTATTTTCTATCTGTAAACTATAGCCAATGATGATGCTTAAAAAAAATGATGGTAAGGTATTAAATACCTAGTTAGTTGATAATTACTACCGGATTTAATTAGGAGAATGGCGAAAATAGAGATAAGAATAAGAATATGAGTTCACATTATAATAACGATACTCAATTTTTCTTTAATATAATGATATGGTTAGGAATATCCTTAGGTATCAGTCTTACCATCTCTCTTCTATTACCATTTCCAATTTCATTAGTTGTTATAATAGCAGTATTTGTCTTGCTTAACCTCTATATGAGAAGAAGATTGACGCAAAAAATGAGAATGAGTCGAGGAGGAATATCTAGTTCTATGTCTCCTCCCCCCTTCACAGCTAGAGAGGGCTCACTATTGAAATATTCCTGTATGAATTGCGGAACACAACACAAAGACATCTCATGTCCTAATTGTGGTTCTAAGATAAAAAAGGTGGTATATTGGTGATCAGTATATTTAGACGTTGGAAGCCAAAAGGAAAAATGTTTAGCTTGAGATGTAACCAATGTGGTTCTGGTTTTCTTTCAAGCTATGATTTGGAAGCGCCAATTTGTGGCAAATGCTTACAGAAAGCAAAATCCCTGGATTTAACTGTAGATTATGACAAAATATGTACCAAATGCGGTAAGAATGGGGTAATTTACGGAAAAAAACAATGTCATTCTTGTTATTTTGGATTCGAGAAGAATAAAGAGGTTCTTTAAGAGAACCAATATTTAGCTATCTCCTCCGTTAGTTAGGCATCTACTAGGAGTAGGAGATCTTATTTAACAGTAATTTTAGTAGCAAAGTGGTTGACTTATCTTGAAGATTTTTGTTTTATTGAGGGCAAGAAATTCTCCCAGTCTTCTTCGTCACTTACTTCATCCTTCAATAGGTCTTCGAAGATCTCATGGGTAACTAGGTCTTTCATATGATATTTCTTTGCCAGAGCATTATATTTCTCAATGGCACATCGCTCACCTTCAAGAACAAGTTCGATTACTCGGGTTAGATCCGAATAGTCCTCTGGAGGCTCTGAAAATCCACATGTAGATGCCTTCATTATATCTGTAGTTGGTTTTCCTCCAAGCTCAAGTATCCTATTAATTAACTCCTTTGCATGATTCATTTCATCGCTTGACTGTTCTTCAAGCTTTTCCTTAAGTGTTTCAGCATCAATGCCTTCAATTACCTGAGCATATAAAAAATACTGATAGTGAGACAACCATTCATCCGCATAAGCAGAGTTAAGATCTTTTATGACTTCATTTACATCTAATTCTAATATTTCCTTCCCCTTTTGACCCATAATCAGCTCAGTAGAAATTATGCTATAAAATAGTTGTACAGTCAATACTTTGGTTTTTGCCTTAATGTTTAATCACATCATAGAATAGTTGTCGTCCCGATCATAACGAATCCATTTTAGGGTTCTTGCATATAATTAAGTGTCCTCAAAACTGCCAAATGTCAACAACTGGTATATGGAGACAAGACACAAATAGATGATATTTTATACTATTTATATAAAACTCCCAGATTTAATAATGAAAGCTGCAAAAAGCAGGCAAAGTTCATATATATTAATGAGATATAAGTTAAATGATAATGAATATTGATATAATTGAGACCCCTGAGGAAATAAATATACATAAAAAGATCTGGGGAAAAAACGCAGAAGAGGTTGTTTATGGTGGCAAAGAAAATGAAGAGGTGCAAGAAGATGAATATAGATGTCCTATGTGTAATTCCAGAATTGATGAATTTGGATATTGCGCTTGCGGAGGTAACCTAGGAGTAAGTTAAAGCTACTTGCTGAAGAAAAACTTGCAGTTGCATAAACAGACTTTATAATTATGCGAGCTATCATTTTTAGAGAAAGATGCAATAACGCTTATTAAAACAGTTATATCGATTCGTTAATTTTCCAAGAACAAAAATCGTTAAGCGAAGTTAACACTTGAGTCCAATCGGTTCCAAGTGTGCGTACATCTCTAAATGGTGAATGGTCTTCCTCGTATAAATCTAATTCTCCCTTCCATTATGGCGTAAAATAAAAACGGTTAATAATTAACAATTCCTAGACGCTTAAGATTAAGCCACAGGAGGAAGATAGAAACAACACGGCATCAAGATACCAAAGTTGTTCCAAGGGAGACTCCTACGGCTGCTTATTAATATACTTAAAATATACAAAAGATTTCCGAGACAATATACCGTAACTTATTTTCTACTGGCATTATTATATTCGTATTAAGAGTGACAACAAAGGAGTACCGAGGAAGACAGCAGATAGTTGCACAAATATTAACTACTATCAAAGACAGCGGCAATGACGGCGCCACTAGAACAGCAATCATGTACAAATCATTTCTTTCTCATGCCCAGCTAAATGAATATCTCTCACTTCTCAAAGGAGGTATCTACCTCGCCTTCTCCATAATGTGTTAGTCAGAAGATAGAATCTATGAAATGGTTCTAGTATGAATGCTGTTACTATATAATAGTACACCCAAATTATCTACCAAAGATGTTTATCATAAATATCTTAAGCCAGCTAAAAATTTCTCCTCAATAAACAAAATAAAGGTTTTCAAACATGGTTAAATTTAGCATTTGTTTGATTATTCAAATCAAATGGTAGAACTAGGAGGGGTGTGGTCAGAATATCGAGCAGAAAGTCCCCCTCCTTTCGGGTTTTGCTTGTCTATCCGTGTTAACCCCTAGCTCAATAAACAAAATAAGAGTTTCAAATATATCCGTGGTCGAAGAGCGCACGAATTGTGAGACTAGGAGAGGTACCTATTGTTACCATTATGCCTATTTTGCCGCTCCTAGTCGCGAGGATGAACGCCTATTGCGCTAGGATTCAACCTTCACTACATAAGAGCCTTGTGTATCTATGTTAATGAGTCGCTATACCTTTCCTTATCTCTCATTCCTTCTCTGTAGTGTTGTATGAAGTAAAACGATAGTCCCTTTCATTGCAAGTTAGCCAATCCACCACGCAATTCTCGCGTGTGTCTTATTTCCACTTGCTCAGCTATATTAGTTTGCATTGGTGTGGTGCCCGCCGAGCAGTCAAGATAACTTGGACTAGGTTAAAATTTGACTTCTTGCTTCTGGACCTCAGCATACTCTGCTGCGTATTGAGGGGAATCAATTCTAGTGTCGGATATAGTCGCTTTCTTGGACGTTTTCTTTCTAGACTTCACATAAGACGCTATAGCAATACCAGCGAGGGTTGCTGCGAATAATCCCGATGCGATACCAATAGTCGTATACC
>JALZGI010000253.1 GCA_030861105.1 Thermoproteota archaeon | reverse complement strand
TCCATATCCATTGGCATGATAATCATGGGAATTAAGAAGAACATCTACCAATAGGTGCTGGTTTAATTGATCATCAAACAACTGTCAAAGCACTAAGGGATATTGGATATGTTAGAACAATTACTTTGGAGGTTTTTACAAACAGTAATGATGCAAAAGCCTCTGCAAGTAAACTCAAAAGTTTATGGAGTAATCTTCCTTGATTGTTTGTTGATTATAGGCTTTTTCCTCTCTTAATCTGTATCTGTAAGCAAATTCAGTAGATGCCAGTTCTCAACTGTACAATAAAACACAAACTTAACAGAGAAGATAAAGATGGATTTTTAAATATCATCTATAAAAATGCAATTAAACTGCAGACTCTCATAAATGATATACTAGAAGTCACAAGAATTGAAAGTAACACCCTTTACTCTCAAAAAGGTGAAATTCAATTTGATAGATGTGATATCAAACATTGTGCAGGAAACTGCCAAAGACCAGCTTACAAATTATAGGGGAGGCAAAATAGTATTTAAGCCTCCCAATTTAGGTTCACAAGGACAACAACAAAGAAGCAGCGTATTTGTCACCGCAGATAAAGAGAGAATTAACCAAGTTATTACCAATCTGTTGGACAATGCCATGAAGTTCACAAACAATGATGATACCATATCCATTGGTATTATATCAAAAATAGATCAAAAAGATGAAAGCAATTTGTCACATGGAGAAGAAATTGTTGTGTCCATTAAGGATACAGGTACTGGGATATCTCCTAATATACTTCCAATTATTCACTAAATTTGCAACAAAATCAGAATCTGGGACGGGACTGGGACTCTACATTTCAAAAAAGATAATAGAAGCCCATGGTGGTAGAATATGGGCAGATAACAATCCAGGATCCAAAGGGGCAACCTTTGCTTTTACATTACCTCAATTAATTAATTGATTATTATCTATCTTAACTAAATATACCATTTTTTTGTTATTCCCCTTCATCCTAGCGTAAGTCTTAGTGACTAATCCCAGAATATAAAGGCCAATAACGATAAATATATCCAAACTTCACTGAAGTTAGAGAAAATTGTCTGCTATTACTACCCCTTTGCCGGATCCAGGCGCTGGAAGTCTTGCGGTATCAAGTCAGGATAGTTTACTTAACCCTCTTCTATCTCTTGACAGTTATTATCCACATATTCAGAACAGGAAGGAACAGCATATAGACAAGAATCTAGTCAAAAGTAATGCAATTGATAGACAGCCTTCTATTCGGGAGAAAAATAACAGAATTTTAATTGTTGATGATGAACCTGATCTTGCTAATCTCTTTAAATCTGGTCTAGAATCTATTGGAGGATTTGCAACGGAGGTCTACACTGATCCTATCAAGGCTCTGTCTGATTATAAGCCAGGTCTATATGATTTGCTATTACTAGATATCAAAATGCCAAAAATGAACGGTCTAGAACTATACCAAAGCATTAGAAAAAAGGAGAGGGAAAAGAATAACGGTAACGGACAAGTCAAGGTTTGTTTCATTACTGCCTTCGAAGAATACCACAAGGAGTTTGAACGTCAGTTTCCTAATTTGGAATTGGACTGCTTTATTAGAAAACCAGTATCTTTAGATAAACTAGTACATGTTATAGCCTCCAAACTGAATTGCTATGGATGACAGATACTCAAGTAATAGTAAGTATCTTATAGCTGACGTTGATGGTGCAAATGATTTATCATATTATTTTTAACAGAAATATAGCATTAGTCTTAATATAAAAATGCGTGTTACACCTTGGCTAGAAGATCCTGCATTTTCCATACATGAACAAAATCATGATTTAAGCCCGTTGCCAAAAATAAAAAATTAGAAAGATTGGCAGCTTCCCTATTAGTAGATATTAATATCTATCTACAAGTATGCTCAGCCACCAATGAGATATTGATTATTGAAGTATGCGGTTCTCACAAACATTGCATATTTGTTTCACATGGTTCACTATCCCTTGACATGAATTGTGAAGCTGTCCAACAAATATTGGCACAATCCCTGTTAATCTGGACACAGGATGCCATGACCTTTACATCCTGTTCTTGAAGGTCACAAAGTAGCACAATATTCACATGCTTCAGCACAATTGGTTGCAAGCGTCAATACAGGTTTGGTATTTTTGATTTTGAAGTGTTCCTTGTGTTGACATAGTTACCAATTCAAATTCAAAGACATACAATCATTGTAATGAAATACGCTTCTATCTAAATGACTTTGCATGTAACCCTGTGAAATTTAATATGTCTATCTGATAAGAACATAATCGGTGGTTCTCCAAGGTTAGGGCTGTATTAGAAAAGTCATAAAAGCAAGAGACTCCCAGGAATTGAAAGTCTGAACAAAGTCTAAAGGCATCCCACAGGTTTTGCAGAATATATTCAATGACATATTAGGAGTAGGACTAATACCACAAATTCACTTTTGGAAAGATTCTATTGCGCTTTTCTCTATTCATCTCTGATCATAAAGGACGGTGTATCCACCGCCTCTAAGGTAATAAAGCTAGTAATCAATCATTTCAGAATCTATCTTCTGAAATTTGTCTTTGTCTTGTCTCTGCCATATGATCTGAATAGAAGACCACTAAAAACTATTATGGCAGCAAGAGCAGAAGCAGCTATGGTCTGCTGTTGTGGAATACGCATTACAAAAGCTATTACAAATGTAATAGCGGCTGCTACTGCAGCCATAGGCATCCATACCCTGACAGCTGTTGATGCTCTATCATCATTTGGTTGCATGGTCGATTATTAGATATACTAAGAATTAAGAGATAAACTTTTGACAGCGGCAGTGTACAAGATTTAGGATTTGTAAGCTTTCTGCTTCTCCTCAGAAACAAGGTAATCAAATGGGAAATGTCAATCCTATTTCCATTGTTAATTACACTCATTGTTGCTTGTTTAGATAAACTCTGATTGCTATGTGTTGCAAAAGATTACAAAAGAATGTGTTACCAGGCCAAATGGTAATCCTTGATTTTTGGCAGATTATAAATAGTGTTAATGAAGAAAAAATTGTGGATGACATACTTAAGAGAATAGAAAAATCAGATATGAATATAGGAATTTCTACTTTGATATTAATATTTACTATCTTGATTTTATGTCTTGCCTCTTTAGCATCATATTCTCATGCTGAAACATCCACTTCAACTGATGACACACAGAAAACTACGACTTCAGGTGGTACCCTTGACGTTAAGTTGGAGCCATCTCCTGGGAAAACCGAAGGAGACCCAGCTGCTAACCAGGGGAGGGCAATAAATACATGATTTTAGTATGATGTCCATGGAGTCTTTGCTTGTCTGTTTCTAAGAGTCTCCTAAAGTCGTGTGTATGATATAGGCAAATTCCTTTGAAGTTCATATCAAATTTGTAAGGTAATTGCATTTCATAATGCACTAGATCATCTTTCTTGTGTGAATAAAAGAATGAACCCATATCGCCTAGTAGGGTAACACACCTTCTATCAGAGGCTTTGGCATAATCTACTGACTGTTTAACAAAAGGCATCAAACCATTTATCGAGCCAAAATACCCTTTCAGAGAATCCATTATCAAAAGTCTCTGTTCTTTTTCACACTTTCTTACGTTAATGCAAGCGCTATCTTCAGATAGTATATGTCTCACACTATCAGAAGTTTCATAAAATGGTAACATCATAACAATTTCGTTATCATCATTAAGAGCAGTTTTCGTATAGTGAGAATACATTTCCCTTAAGGTCAATAGCTCCGGATATTCAACAATAATATGTGAACCAATTTCAGAATTCCTCAGTTCATTTGATATTTCTTCTGCATAACCTTTAAAAATAGTTTGAGTCCCGTCTGTTAACTCAGACCACCACTGAAGAAACTAGACGATATAATATATAAAAAGAATATTGAAACGTGATTTTGACATTAAATTATAATTGCATTTTATGCAGGAAATTACCACGTTAGGAGTCTTTTATGCGAAAAGTTACCCATGTTTAGCCCCAAGTTGTGAGGTAACCACGGTTTGCAATTTTCTGATTGATATGGGCTTTTGAATAAAATCATCTATTGTGTTATCTTCCCTGAGGGTGGCAAGTCTAATATTCATCTCATTATAGAATAATATTTGTTATACTTTCTGATTTGGTTATTATAACATATTAGCTGCTTGAGGATACTCACTTCACTTTGCGCGATAGATATTTAGCTACTCACTCCCTCTTTACATTGGTAACCATTACTTATATTGCCAGTAACCTTTCGGCTGGGCCAGTGGTTAAAATTATTAATATATTGACGCTATCGCCTGGTTTGTTGGTTTGGAGATTCATATACATATACATATACATGAT
>JALZGI010000231.1 GCA_030861105.1 Thermoproteota archaeon | reverse complement strand
ACCATATCGCATTGTTTCGTATGTGGCAAATGTTCCATCGCCGCCATTCGCTGAAAGATTATCGCAGTTTTTTGAAGCCCTTTCTCTCTCCTCTTTTTTGCTCATGTGGATTGCTACAGCTATACTTCTAAGTCAGTATCAATATAGAATGGGTAGAATAAAATACTTCTTCCTTGTGAGCATACCATTAATCTATTATGTCTTTCCCTTTCAGAATTATTTCGGAGATATTTTGTTTCCTCTGTTACTCTCCTCGCCAGTCATTTTTAGTCTAGTTTATCTTCTAATTTTTAGTGCCACAAAACAAGCTGGAGCTGTACTGTTTAGTCTTTCTTTTTGGACTGCGTCATCACTAGTTTACGAAGACAGAGTACGCAAGTCACTTCTTATTACCTCAATAGGAATGACCACCCTCTTTAGCTCTATAGAGCTGACGCCATTGCAATATAATGTCTACCCGCCCTACGGCTTTGTAACAGAAGCATTCATACCTTTGGGTGCATATCTCCTTTTTGTTGGAATTTTTATCTCAGTCAGACATATCTCGGTAGATGCAAAACTAAGGAAAGAGTTTTACAAAAGTGCAGCTAGTCAGCTGACACTCCTCAAGACACTCGGAGTGTCGCAGATGGAAAAAGAGTTTGAAAATAGAATAAAATTTTTGGAGGAACGGTCTGGCTTATCCGAAGCAACAAGTGACTTGCAACTGGAAGAAGAAATTAATGAAGAGGAAGCAAAAAAAATCTTACGTGACGTATTAAATGAACTTTACTACTCAAAGACAAACAAAGAGACCCAGAAAACATAGGTTGCTGTTAGCACAAAACATCCTAAGCAATGTCTTTATTATTGGACTAATCCTCGGACTATCAAATATTGATCAACAATTTTAGTCATATGACACATCTTTATTCTTTCACCAAATTACCCTATAAGAAGAACCGTTTATATGGTTCGACCTCATCGCAATAAGTGTCCAGGACATGCATGTAGTTCGGAAAATAACGAGCATCAAGAGGGACGTTTTGCATGATCAACCGTGCTAGCAGTAATGTACTGGTATTTTCTCCAGACTCGGATCCCTATGGGATAAGCTACGCAGAGTGGACGGCCAAGTGGTGGCAATGGGTACTCTCAATACCCATAGAAATAAATCCAGCCAAGGATAACACGGGGGGAAATTGCGGCATAAACCAGAGCGGTCCTGTATGGTTTTTAGCTGGAACTGTTGGTGGAGTAGTGAAGAGGAATTGCAGCATACCGGAGGGGAAGGCTATTCTACTTCCTATTCTGAATCATGGAGGTACCCTTGCGGATCGCCGGGAACGGGAAATGCACATCAAGGGAGAGACAGAACTACTCGAATTCGCAGGGAGCGAGATGGATGTAATTTCAAATTTGGAGGTTTCAGTTGATGGGATTAAATTAAATAATCTATGCATATACCGCATACGATCGCCAGTATTTGACGTAGTCCTTCCAAGAAATAACTTATTTGAGGGAACACCAGGTCCGACAAGGGGAGCGGCCGACGGCTATTGGCTTTTTCTTAAACCCCCATCCAGGGGCAAGCACAATATTAAGAGTTTCGGATCATGCTTATCTGGGACAATCAACATAGGAGTAAATTATGACGTCCTAGTCATATGATAATAGTGAAGAATTTGCTGACGGTTCTCCGAAATTATCTCTTATAACTATGAATAGAACGGGGTAGGTAAAAAAAATTTTCGGCCTAATTATCTATATGATAGCTATCCTAATTTCATTAAACAAGGTTCGATGCTAAATTATCTATTGTTTTCACTATGCATACCGTAATCAGGATCCCAAACGCAAACGAGAGCCATAATCCTTGATTCAATGCTGCCTAATCTACGGGCGATGCAATTTTTCATTGGATGCCTATAAACAGCACGCTGCAAGACCATTTATTTTAAGTGTAGGATCTCTTACTAAAGCTTCATCTAATCATAGCTGCGTAATACTATGACCCATGATTTTTCAGATAATGACGGCTCGTAAATAGAATTATGAGCGCGCTAGCTCACTCACCTTTATAAATACCTAAACAAACTAAAACGTATTGCTGAGAACATACGGACTTCAGCAGGGAATATACTACTCCCATTCTTCTTATCCTCGAAACTCATTTTCAGTCATTTCTCTTAACCCCAGGCCACCATGCGATCCCGGAAGAATCAGGGAGACGCTGCTGCAATTATGGAGGATGTATATTAAATTACAAAGGGGTATCGTCCCAGATCTCGATATGCCAAAAAGAAACCTCCATCATGGTAATTTGTCCGTTCTTATGGGTTATGGTCCGAGGTTCTTTGAAATAGGCGGGCTTAAAAAGAGGAAGCCTTCGTACCTAAATGAAGAGTGGCTTTTTCAGGAACCTAAACTTGGAGGAGATCCTGTTCTTCCAGGTGTAGGCCTTAGATATGCTAATGACGTGACCTCCAACGATATCAGCAACGCTCACTTTATCTTTCAATTTATCGGGGACACGCAATTGGCCACAATGAGACCAATCGTTGAAACTTGGAAACTGCTTAGGAAGATTGATAGGAATCTCTCATCAGCCTCCATGGTCATGAGATCATTCTTTACTGGTTTTAACCGACCCGACGGTCGTGGATGGTTAGGTTTTCATGACGGGGTTTCGAATATAAAAAGCTCGGAAAGGCTGAAGAGAATACAAATAGATAAGCGGGACCTCAATCACTTTGATTATTGGACTGCACTAGGGACATATATGGCCTTTTTGAGAGTTACAATAGACCTCTCTGTGTGGGAGAGCATATCTGTGTCAGATCAAGAAAGAATAGTAGGTCGGGAAAAAACTACAGGCTGTCCCTTAGTTAGAGTAGACGATCGCGGAACCAATCTATTTGTGGAAGGCTGTCCAGTACCCGGAACCAGCGAAATAATTGAGAGGGGAAACGAAAGGTTTCGTGAATATCAGCCAAGGCATGCCGGGAGAAATGTACCACCATCTACAGCAGAGAAAAGCCATATAGGTAGAATGGTTAGTGTTCAAGATCGGATTTTTAGACAGGGATATGAGTTT
>JALZGI010000197.1 GCA_030861105.1 Thermoproteota archaeon | reverse complement strand
TTAGGTTGCAACGCCCTAAATCCTATTGTTATCCCGTGCCTGGGAATGTGTATTAGAGAAGACAAGTGAAGTGAAATTGCTTCATTTTCAATTTTCACATATTATTTTATTTACGGCTGGGAACTTTGGATTATTCTCATTATTATTGATGTCATAGTAGTAGTCTTCATTATTTTCATCCAATAACTTCCAACTATTTGCTTGGCTTACAGCTTCCAGCTCACATGAAGATATCTCTTCTGCAGCAGATTCGATTTTGGTGGTCATCAGATTAGACCCAAAGTTAGCATGACCTAACCCCAGTGCATGACCAAGTTCGTGTTTTGCTATTGTCTCTATTGTTTTTATATCAAAGGTTTTTCCAAGACCTCTTTCTGCTATAGTAATAATATTATAATCTATAAATCCAAATTTATCAAGTTTAGTCTTGGTATTTCCTGCTGTTTCAGGACCTTCTTCGAATTCGTCGCCGTCACTGATAAATCTAATTTGGATGTCTGGTCTTACTTTCTTTGGTTGTATGCTAGGAACCTCCTCGAGATTTATCAATACTATCTTATCATCCCAGTCACTTATTGCATTATGAACTGCTTCCTTCTTTTCTGTATCAACATCTCCAACGATGCTATAAGTTAGGATGCCATCGGCAAGATTGTCTCCCCACGTGCAGCATATTGTAATTATGCTATCTTCTTCAAAGTCTCCAAATCTTTCTTCATCCGCTGCAATGGCTGTGGAAGTATCATTAAGGCACAATAGCATGGGCACAATTAAAGCTGACAGTGAGAAAAACATGAACATAATCATAATAGAAATGAGTTTAAAGTTCAAAAGAACCGATTGACCACAATCAGCTAAAAGCGGTAATTATTTACGACAAGCTGTGCTTTATTCTGGACCTCTCTTTAGTGCAAATCAGCTCCATGATCAATTAGATAAAAGTCTCTAGAAGATTCATGCTGTCATCTTTTATTCAGAGGATAAAGTTCAAATTTGGAACATGCAGCGTAACTACAACCTTGGTTCAGATTCTTGAAGTTATCTTCACCAAGGTTTACATTGATAGCCGGAATTAATTATATCTTAAAGGAGTAAATTCTGACTGGAGTCATTAACCAAGTCCTGTTCGTTGAAAAAGAAATGAATGATTTTAAATGATTAGAAGATATGTGGTCGGTAATAATGTCAAGGATGGTTATATAATTTCTAACCATGTACAGTTTAGCCCCTTCGGTGTCTTATTATAGTGAGGTTGATGTTTTCCCTACGAGAACAAGGCATGATAGAAAATAGAGTTAAGGATATTTCATTACCCTTTCCGGCAAAGCGGCTTACAACGCCAAAGTGGCGAATACATGAAACTCCGGACAATTATTATAACCCAAGGTGATTGATGCACTGGAAGAAGAAAACAAGGAAATCATTAGCTCTGAGTCAAAAAAATTGTTGATATTATTATGGACGATTAAGATTAAAGAATAATCTTTAAGGCTAGGAAAAAGAAATGAATGCATTGAGTTGCAACGGATGACTAGCTATTTCCACTTGAGCATTTGATCTCTATTTTTTTCTCCCGTTGTTTATAGGGGGATTTGGCATTATAGTAATGGGGCCTTAATTGCTATCAACAAGGCCGCAGGAAGGCCCAAACTCGGCTACCTAGATGTTCCCTTCTTTCAGGTTACCCTTGAGTTTCCTGCGGCCAAAAATATTAACCCCCAGGCTATGGGCGACATTTATACTTCGACAGATTTTTTCGATGTAATATCTAGCCAGCATTAGGATGTTTCTTGGACACAATCACCTATTGTTGGGAATGCATGGACCGCCGCCAATCCTTTTCGCTTTCTAGGACCGTTAGATGGTTGGTAAGTAAAATCTCAATGCGATCTATTACCAATGTCTTAAACTTCACGGGTGTGTTTAATCCTTATTAGCCGAATAGTATTCATTTTTAAAGCAATATCCAAGGACTCCTTATTGGAACTTAAGTTTGCTATTTTAGAATCTAATAGTAGAAAGGACGTTAACAGGGAAAGTCAAATGTGCTTTTTTCTAGTTCCAAAACCGGGATGTATAATGACTTGGGGTCCTCCCCTATCTTGTCAACAAAGGTATAATCGCCAGTCAGTCTCTTCAGTTCGATCCACTTCTTGATAGATTCCTTACCAAGGACATGATACCGTATAACTGTGCCAAGAGCACCTGACTGCGTGAAAAGAATATCTTTATTATTGTATTTTATATGGTAAAGCATCACGCCCAGACCTAAAGGAGATTCTGCCGCAAGCAAGATTACTTTAAGTATGTCCTCTAATCTTAGGTGCTTGAGATAGACTATCGAGGGAGGAGGAACATGCTGTTGACTCTTTTCATTCATATTTTCTTCTCTTACTAGTCAGACCCAATTACTATTAGACTTTTTTATTTCACAGTCATCTGGCATAGTTTCGTATTATAAAAGCATATAAAAGCATCCACCCTTCCTG
>JALZGI010000185.1 GCA_030861105.1 Thermoproteota archaeon | reverse complement strand
ACTTAGTACTGCTGTCGATCCAATCAGTACAGACCGGTTTGATAACCTTATCAATTATTTCGCATCTGAGTTGATCTAACCCTATCTCGGGAGAATGCTGAGTTGAGACGACCACTGTGTCAATTCGTTTTGGTTTGGAATCTTCATAGAGTACTGAGACCTGAGATTTACCGTCGGGCCGAATCCAATCCAGTATTTTATTTCGTCTTACTTCTGACAGGGTCATTGACAGCTTATGAGCCATCGCTATAGGAAGTGGCATTAGTTCTGGAGTCTCGTTAGTTGCATAGCCAAACATAAGTCCCTGATCGCCGGCGCCCTGTTCCTTCAGCGGAGTAGGTGTTACACCGGCTGAAATATCCGGGCTTTGTTCATGCAAGGATTCCAAAACTGAACAGTTATTGAAATCAAAACCATATTCTGGTTTGTCATACCCAATTTCTTTTATTGTCTTTCGGACAATATGCTGGAGATCCACTCGGCATCTCGATGTTACCTCCCCAGCCACTAAGACTAAGCCAGTTGTTGCAACGGCTTCTACGGCAACCCTCGAATCAGGATCCTGTCTTAGGAACTCATCTAAAATAGAGTCAGAGACTTGGTCACATATTTTATCTGGATGTCCTTCAGTAACACTCTCAGAAGTAAAAAGATGCCGTCGAACCATACTTTTACCTGCTGAAAGAAAAGCAACGTTCCTCAGACTTTAACAATTCAAAATTCTTTTTCTAGTTTGATGAAGAGAACATTGTTTCCTCTGATCACTACCTTGCCATAATTTGCCATAACATTCGAACCATTAAATTCTTCAGCGTCCACCAAAATAAGATTCATATAGGAATCTACGTTGCTCATTTTACCGCGATACTCAATTTCGCTTTTAAGCCTCACAGCCACACGTCTGTTTATCCCGCGTTGTAAAGTCGTAAGAGGTCTTTTGGGTTGATGTTGAGAGGTTGGAGAAGACAATTAATTGTTCACTGACCTTGAAGGACATCGCGCGTACAATAAAAAGCTTCCTTTGGGTGAGGAGGGAGGTGGATTTATTCAGCAGCAATACGGATCGGTACAACGATGATAATAAGTACAGGTTCAAGGTCGTTTGATAATTTGTTAGGTGGTGGCATCAGATCTGGCATGGTAACAGATTTTATTGGAAGAAGCGGAACTGGAAAATCACAGCTTTGCTTTACCGTTTGTGTCAACTCTGCCAAGCAATTAAGTCATGGAGAATTTATACTGTTTATTGATACAACCGGCACTTTCAGACCGGAGAGAATACAAGAGATTTCAAATTGCAGTGGAGAAAACGATGTATTAAGCAAGATTTCCTACATTAGGGTCTATAATTCATACGAGCAGAACCTTGCTCTGTTCAAAGCTACCAAGAGGAGCCCCAAACTTATAATTATAGATAATGTAAGTTCTCTAATTTCTAACGAATTCAGTGGGGCCCGAAAACATCTGCACATGATGAAGCACGTGCATTCCCTGGGTCTGATAGCCATTACTCTAGATTGTACTGTAATTGTAACCAACATGCTAATGTATGCATCAAACGAAGGAGAGCTTTTGGAAAGAGAAGCCTTAGCCTCTTCCATTTCATCTTGTGTCCACGTAAGAGTTAAGCTTGAGAGAACCAACTCTACCCGACCCATATACAAAGCTTCGCTAGTACATCCTAGTTCATCTAGGAGCTGTTTGTTTGACGTAAGGAAAATAGGGATTACGAATGCCTAACATCTTACTCGAAGGTCCAGTGGGTTTCTTCTTGGAATAAATCGTACGTAGTATTACGACTACGAAGAATTAAGCGCTCAGTATCTCTCCAGATGCCTTCGTCGATTTATTTCATTCTTTCTCCTATATTCATCCAAGATGTTCTGAGGGCTAACGTTAAGCTCAATAGATGCCTGAACTACAAAATGCCATATATCTATTAACTCTTCCCGGGCATCTCTTTCGTCGAAGTCAACTTTCGTCTTCCACCATTTCCAATTGGTAAGCCTTTGCAGTTCAACGGCTTCGTGAATAATAGCCGTGCAAAGGCACGAAATCCTTTCCTCTACCGTTACAGGGTATCTCTCTGTTGCTATAACCGAAGCCAACTCTTTTTGCATTTGAAATATTGTTTCTAGTTTATCCAACGCTTGTGTCAATTTCTATTATGGTTTACTATTTATAGTATGTAATGTGACTGCTGGCCGATTTCAATACTTTGATAATTTTTTGGAGATCTTCACGCCAAATCCCATGGCAATAAATAAAACAATCAGACTAGCCGACAGCGTCACAATCAGGTCGGTTTTAATAACGTAATGTAGTATCAGTGTAACCACTATGGCAGGCAGAGAAATTATTAGAGCAAGAACGGTACTGTTTAGGAATAACTTCTTTCCTGTAAGCCTTGATGGATCTCTTGAAGGAGAATTGGACTCTATCATTACGTTTGATGTTTCTGATTAACCAGGAGCCCATTTAAAGGTTAAATTAGCGATGATCTTTTAGCTTTCGATGCCACAAACTATGTTAATTGTCTAATGTAAAATGCATTATGTGATATTCCTTTCGATTTAGGCTTTACTATGAATAATATTCATATAATCAAGATTTAAATTGTATATAATCCAAAACTCGTTATAGATATTTCATGAGTGATTCCAACAGGAGACTGGTATTTTGTGGGCAACGTGGGCTCAACAATGTATCACCGGACACAGTTTTGAAGTCGTTGTGGGTAAGTACTGCCCTAGCATTGATATTATCACTTCCTTCGCTAGGTGTGTTCCTCAGTTTACTGCATCTGACTGACAACATGTTAATCGGGACTATCGTAGGATTCACCATTCATTTTGTTCTACTCGCTCTCTCTCCGCGTACCTCTCAGGCGCTCTCGTCATTGTTCGACTAGTCTTCCGATTGGGATTAGTCTTACGATCGGAAAATCCAAATAGACAATTTTTCGCCTGGTCTCCACTTTGGTCCGGGGGATAGTATTGGTGACAGAAGTTCGCTTATTATTTCTCAAATAGCAATACAATTAAAATCTAGTCGAACTTTATTCTGTCTTATGAGCAAAGTAAGCATGCCGAGCAAGATTTTCGGTACTGTTCTGTCCCATGGACTACGAGGACGTATGCTTACCAAAAATGAACTTCAGACTCTCGCTGAATCTCGTGACCTTGAAGAATTAGTTACGAGGATGAAAAATACGGTTTATCTGGATGCTTTTGCAAAACTTACAAAACCTTACACAGCCGAAAAAGTTGAGCTAGCGCTGCGAGAATATCTTGTAAATACTCATGCGAAAATAGTGAATATTGTTGGAGGAGGCGGGATACTGAATGCGTATTTTGTAAGGTATATCATATGGAACCTAAAGTTAGTCTTAAAAGGTAAGGCTCTTGGAAGATCCTACGAAGAATTGCTTCCTCGAATAAACCTTCGGGCCGAGGAGCTGGTAGGCAGAAGAGACCTCGTCGTCAAAGCACTTGTCGCTAAGGACCTTGATGAGGCTGTTTCTGCTCTGGCTGGAAGTGAATTTTCAGAGGACACAGCCAAAGCCGCGGCAGCCTACAAGGAAAAAGGAGATCTTCGATTGTTTGACACATACCTAGATCATGTTTTTTACAAGTCCCTTGACAGAGCCATGGTTGCAGAGTCACAATCTCCTGATACAAAAAGAGTAGTGTCGACAGATATAGACTCGTATAATGTACTTGCTGTCCTTCGAGGAAAATATTGGAACCTAAGTGCCGGAGAGACCAGTGACCTTATCGTCACAACAACACCAAAAGTTACAAGGGATATACTTCAAAAGATGATAAACTACGAAAAGATCTCAGAGGCGATCGGAGAACTTAGTTCAACTGTATATAAAGAGATCGTTCCAGTCGCTACCAAGAATGACATAGATGCAATTATGCAACTGGAATCAGGGTTTGAAGCTATTGGTATAAAAAAAACAATAAGCTCATTCCGAACAATGTTCAGTGTAGCGATAATGCTTTCAGCATTGAAGCTTATAACGCTAGAAATTAGAAATCTATCCGCTATCACCTCAGGAGTTGAGCAACGCGTCCCGATAGATGCAATACTATCGAATCTTGTGAGACCCGAATAATACGGGTAAACATCTTGTGAGGAGCGCATGCATAGCCCTCCTTAAGAAAAGAAGTCTAAAGACACGTACATGAACTTTAGCAGCTGTGTCGCCACTATTTAGATTTCGCCACTTGCTCTACTTTAGGAGCTAATTTATCCTTGGCTGCAGACTTTGGGGCTACGTGTCCCCTCCAAATGAAGTTGCTGTACAACATTTTCGGCACGATCTTTTTGAATTCTTGGCCATCACCCGTGTACCACTTAGGGAACCATTCGTAGAGGTGCAACCTGATTGTCTGAATGTAAACAATCAGCCCTTCAATCATCATAATGCCAATGTTACCACCAATCAATACAGCATATCCACCTCCTTGCTCGAAGGAGTCATTTACGGTGACAAGCAGGGCAGCGTGAACTAACAACATTATCCCTAATCTGGAATAGCTGATTGTGTTGGAGAGCATTTCAATTATTCTGACCATAATGACTTCTACAATGATCCCAACCATGCCCCCGCCTTCATCCTGTCCGTGCTTACGTGCATGTTCCTCCTCTTTCATCCCACCAATAATCATCACTATAACGCTACCGATAATCACCAGAGGAGCAGCCTTTGCCACAAGTTCGACGTTTACCCATTCTCCAAACAAGTATGTAAGCCATGGCACCGGCTCAGTATGAGAGACACCTGTCACACCAAACATTCCTATTATGTCGTATCCCGATCCGATTGCTGCCAGTATAATTGCAACCACAGCAAAGTACTGCAGAATAGTTGGGATATCCTTTGTAAATATTAGAAGTCTATTTCCGTCCCTAACGTCGGCTCTTAGTCTCAGGAAAAATGCTAGTAAGATGTGGACTATGCCAATTGCTATCGATATTTCTAGTATCTTAGTTACTTCTTCAAAGGTGAGTTCAGACACGCTTAGCGCACCTATGAAAGGTACTGCCTCAACTAATGGATGTAAGATGGCAAAGCTATCAAAATGAAAGCCAAAGAT
>JALZGI010000120.1 GCA_030861105.1 Thermoproteota archaeon | reverse complement strand
GACAATACAATAGAGATTATCGCCCCCGTTTCCATCAAAGAAACAGTCGGGGTCAAGAATGGTGATCGTTTATTTATAACAACCTGTGCGCCAAATAATAATATCCAGAATTAGGTCTTATAAAATGAGTCTCGCAGGTCGTTCTTAATAGTGGAACTTTTTGTGCCTGGGACTGGTGTGTTTAACCTAATTACTCTAATGTTTAGTTTTCGTCTTGCACAGTTTTCTGCTACGTCTTTTTCAGTATGAGCCTGATCATAACCTAATGCGATGGTGTCAGGCTTCACATATTCAACAGTATCGTATAATGTTCCCTCTCTTCCTATAATTGCGAGGTCAACAAAACGCAATGAGGATACAAGCTCCTGTCTTTGTATTTCGTCGTGATAAATTTTTCGCTTACCTCCTATCTTCATCGCTGTAGATGTCCTGGCAATAACTACAACAAGAACGTCGCCTACGGCCTTTGCAGCTTTAAGAGTGTGAATATGTCCGGGGTGGATTAAATCAAAAACCCCTCCTACCAAAACCACCTTTATGGCATCTCTTCCAATAAAGGAAATCTGTGGCGTTTGGTTTTCATCAACAAACCCTTTTTCTGACAGCTCTTGTATCTTACGATTGTATACCTCCTGAGGGATATAAGTCTCGGACCAGAGTCTCTCATATGGTGATTTTTCTGGTTCAAGAGCACTAAGATATAAGCAAGCTAGTATTTTTTTGTCAAGAAAGTCCATCTATTTAACTACCCCGCGCTATAGGAGCGACTTCTATCAATATGTAATGATACTCATTTTATAGTATTCGTTGGGTTGTGCCAGAAAGGGCCCATTGGTTTAAACCCCCATGTATCCTAATCTAGTCAAACCTTATTTAGTAGCAAAAAGGTGTAACTTATGGTCAGAGAATTACCACATTGTCGTCATGGAAAAAAGAGAAGAGGTATACCTAACAAGAAGAATACCTGAACCTGCTTTTACGATGCTTGCTTCGAAATATCGTGTTCTAGTTCATTTGGACAACAGCCCTCCAACTGAGCAAGAGCTAAAACGAAATATACGAAATAAGAGTGGGATTCTGTGTACGCTTGCTGACAGGATTGACAAGGACCTGTTGAATAATGCAGGACCAAACCTCAAGGTCATAAGCTCATATAGCACTGGATACGATCACATCGATGTTGTAGAAGCAACAAAAAGAAGGATCGCTGTTACCACCACGGGGGACATACTTACAGAGACGACAGCAGACCTAACCTTTGGCCTTATATTGGCTATCTCTAGGAAACTAATCGAAGCTGACAAATATGTAAGATCGGGTTTATGGAAAGAAAGGTGGAACCCAAGTTTACTTCTGGGATATGATGTATGTGGTTCTACACTAGGTATCCTAGGACTAGGAAAAATTGGCCAAGCGGTTGCTCAAAGGGCAAAGGGCTTCAAAATGAACATCATCTACCACAGTAGACATCGTATACAAAAAGATCTAGAGTCTCGGGCTGGTGCAAAGTATGTAGGAATGAACCAACTGCTCAGAAGTAGTGACTTTCTCAGTATACACGCATCACTTAACAAAGACAGTTTTAACTTAATTTCTAAATCTGAGTTTCGGAAGATGAAGAAGAATGCCTTTCTTATTAATACTGCAAGGGGTCCGATAGTAAAAGAAGCTGATTTGACTGAAGCACTACAGAAAGGTTGGATAGCCGGAGCTGCATTAGATACATACCAACAAGAACCTCTGAAAAAATCAAATAGGCTGGTAAGTCTACCAAATGTAGTACTGTTACCACATATAGGTAGCGCGACTTTCGATACGAGAAGGAATATGTCTAGAGTTGCTGCGCAGAACCTGATTAATGTTCTTGAGGGTCTTCCCCCTCTGTATCCTATCAACATCTACCGCCGCAGCGGCAACAGAAACAATTGAATAAAAGATACCGAGACCTAGAAGGATCAATTCTCATGGGAATTTGCTACAGTACGTTGAAGTTTGCTCTTGCCTTCGTTAACCGTTCTGGTCTTTCCAGTACGTCTTGATGCAGCTTGTATTTACCATCTTGATCTCTTGAAATCCAATCCGACCCATTGGAATCTTACCCTCTTGTTGTAGGTGCGTAATATGTTTTCTCATCGGGGATCTGTGCATAGAGCAAATCACTCCAACCATATATTCGCCTTTTTCTGTAATAATCGATATTATCTCAGAAGGCGGAATATTACAACGGATATTCTTCTCTCTAAACGAGCATTCCTTAGGTAATTGCAATGAGCTTGTTTCGATCTGATAAAATAAAAACCTATTCGGGTGTCTGAGCAGTTATTGAAAAAGTATAGCTAACCATTCCTTAAGGTCAACATGTCCAATTTAATAATGGTTCATACTGAAGAACACTTAAAAATAGGTAGAATATAAGGTCCCATTGCTATGGCCTCCCGAAAGAATACGTCCAGAAAAAAAAGACTCTTGAGCCGTACCAGGCAAAATCGGCCAGTACCAGCGTGGGTAATCATTAGAACTCATAGACACGTGAGAACTAATCCTAAGAGGAGGTTGTGGCGGAGGTCTGACGTCAACGTTGGATAAGAATAGCATTAACTGTGGTTTGAGAGGGGAGAGTTAAATGTCGTCTCCCACCCAAGAGAGCGTCTCGCGAATTTACACAATTAATCTTGGAAGAGCCCATCTGACTCCAAGATACAGAAGAACCGACAGAGTAGTAAACATGATAAGAGAGTTTGCTAGGAAACATATGAAGACTAGTGAAGTCAAGTTAGACCAGGAACTAAACAGATACGTCTGGAAAAAGGGAAAGGCAAATCCACCCAGAAAATTGCGGGTGAGGATGCTTAAAGACGAAGACGGGGTTGTGATTGTGTCATCTTATGAGGAGGCCCCAAAGAAAGAGAAGGAAGAAGCTACATCATCGGAGGAAAATGTTGGCCAGGAACCTAACAAACCAAAAGAGGGGCAAGAGTCAATACCTGGGTCAGAAGAGGGGGATCTGAAGGAACAATCAAAAACGAAACAGGAAGAACCCAAGAAAACAAGGAAAGGAAGAAGAAGCCTGAAGGCTGTGGTCAAAAAGGACGAAAAGAAGGAAGAAACATGAATCTAATACTATGTTAGCCGCTTCTAGTTCTTTGTAGCTGAGCAATCGCGAGCATATTCCTATATGTGTTCATGCTCGCAAATAGAGCGAAGGAAGCCCCGAGAAAAGTTGAATTTGTGAAGTATCTTATATTTTCGTGTTCTCAAAGCTGCTTATGGTCCAATCTTTAGATTGGAAGTTGGCCGCATTTATTCTAGATTCGGAACCATTATCTCAAAGTCCGGCGAAGAATCCATTTCCTCCCAGTCTAGTGTGTTCTCCTTAGGAATTACCTCAGCGAGAGGATCATAATTGTCGAATCTAGTCTTCTCGTTGACAGCAGCAAGCAAATGTGCCTTCAGCGTCTGTGAGTTGGGCATTGTTATAGACACTTCAATAACATCCTGTTGTTTAAAAATTCCCTGAAGTGTGTTAGCAATAGAATTTACAGTGCCAACTGAAAGTTCGGACCCTCCCATGAGATATAGGGTGGCCGTGCGAACATCCGAAGGTTTAGAATTTTCGTACAACATCGTAAGGCAATCCTTGATATGCGATTCTGCAGACTTGTTGTCTGACCTGCTAGTGCATAAC
>JALZGI010000084.1 GCA_030861105.1 Thermoproteota archaeon | reverse complement strand
TACAATGCCCTTCTCTAAATCGGTAAGGCTCCCCAGTTTCTTCGCTGACTCAACAAGACCAACAAAGTCTTTGTTTAGCAGAAGATCCTTATGCAGCATGTGAAGTTGAGAATCGGCCACTCCTCTTTCTTCCGTGCCTTTCCTAGGCATATAAGTCTCAAAGTCCCAACCCATTAGAGAAATGGCATGATTTAGCGACCACATTGGTTTGTATGCATCGAGGATCTGATTCATGACAAGGTTCTCACATCTCATGTCGTCACACTTTTCATGAACTCAATCACATCGGTCTATTAACCATTGCTAGCCAGGATTGCATCTTTGAAAAATAACATCCTGAATTGCTATGGATGATAGGAACTAAAAGTTAATAGCAACTATCTTATAGCTTTATAGCTGAATCGGTGATGTATCATATTGTTTTTAGCAGAAATGTAGCCTTAGTATTAATATAAAATGCATGGTCCACTTTGGCTAGGAAATCCTACATTCTCCATAATTTTGATTGCTATTGGATTCTACCTGCTCTATAAAGCTCTGAGAACAGAGAAACATTATCGTACCCATCAACAGAGTGATCATGGTAATATAGAAAGAAAAGTCTTTGGACGGAAGATTATAGATACAAACAAAGGCTGGGTCCTTTTCACAATCTCTATTTCTCTTTTCGCAATTGGTGCTCATTATTTGGCTGAAAATACATTTCATGTATATGATACAACTCCAGTAGATCGATTTACACACGGACTATCAGGTATGGCAATAACTGCAATTGTTTTGAATATTTACCTGACAAGAAGAAGAAAATACTATTATCCTATAGCCATAGGCGTTTCATGGATTGCATTTGTTCTATGGGAAGTATATGAATTGATATATATTGCATATACTGGACCCAGCGGTTTTATTCAATCAGATCCATGGGACTTGGCAATAGATTTATGGATAGATACCCTTGGTGCTTTAACAATATGTTTTATGTATGACGAATTTACGCACCAAACTGAAAGACGACAAAAGCCTCTTACCGACTAAACAAGAGTTAATGTTATCTTGCTAACTTCGGTTTAACTCTTCGTTAATTTTTCTTATTAATTCGCTTATTTCAATTGGTTTAGCTTAACATTTCATTTATAATGACGGAAACTATTCTTTTAATACTTCATAATTAATTTCATACATTATAAAATATGACGTTAGAGTAGAATAGCTGCTTGCCCATTAGAAGAACAATATTTAACAGCGTACTTAGATATATGATTGTCCAATGTTAAATGAAGTTGATAATTTAGACATGTAATTATTGGGGGAGGGGTCGCAGGTCTTACCGCTGCGGCGCTGCTTGCTCGTTCTGGGAAGGAAGTGACATTATTTGAACAATCATCTAAAGGAATTGAAGGTCGTGCAAGGACAACAGTAATTGATGGTTTTTATTTTAATCAAGGACCGCACGCACTATATCTCACTGAAGCAGGCGACTCAGTCTTAAAAGAAATAGGCATTAAATTTACTGGAGGAATTGCCGCAGGTAAAACTTATTTAATAATCGGTGGCAAGAAACATGAAGTTCCAGTCGAATATAGCTTTCTATCTTATGGGAAGAGTAATGAGAATTCTGGCGAATCAAAAGAGAGTCAGTTTTTTAATTCACTTGCCAATACTGATTTTTCAGAGCTAGAAAGAGTTACCATAGCACGCTGCACAGCTAATTTTGAATAGCTGATCTATATATCTAAATCTAGATAATTACCTTAGATGATGACACTTATGTATTATCAACAATTTTCATCAATCTTTAGTTCTTCAAGGCAGCTAACATCATACTTCTCACCTGCAGCCAAAATTTCTTATCCTTTACGTTTACAGGATCAGGATTTAGTAGCAGGTGAAAAGCAATACCATCAGATAACGCAAGGAGAGCCCTTGCTTTCTCCTTCGACTCACCTGGATTGAAATTCGTTATGCCATTTTCCTGGGTATCCTTTAACAGCCCTTGGATAGCATTCACAACTTTCTCTACACAGATCTCTAATTCATGTCTAATCTTCTTACTGCGCCTACTTGCACACCACATCTCAAACAAAAAAGAGTAAAAATCTGGATGCTGTTGTAAATTCATAATGTATCCATTTAATATATCGTCTACTAGTTCTTCTGCGGAATTTCTTTTTACCTCTAATAACATGGATTGTACAAGGCTATCAGAACTCTTAGCCAATGTCTTGCTTACTAAGTCTTCCTTGTCTGAAAAGTAATAATGCAATATTCCTCTGCTAACATGAGCAGCTTTTGAAATATCCGCTATCGTTGCGTTTTCATAACCTTTCGTAGCAAGTACCTTCAATGATGCATGTAAAATGCTGTCTATCTTTTTTTCTCTATTAGTTGACACCCTTCTGTCACCTTATGATAACTATGGCTCCTATATTAAAATGTTGGATGACCAACCAACGGCACGAAGCTATTGACTAATTCTGGGACCTAATGAACCATACTTTATTAACTTGAAATAGAAGAAGAGGAGGTTACTCACTGTCGCAACTTTTAAGTTTCTGATATGTAGTTTTAACGCATCGGACTCTTAGTTATTGACTTCATTCTTCATCCCCCAATACTTGTTAATTAAAGACTAAAAGAATGACATGCATAAGAAAGATGTGAAAGCTGTGGATCATCGTTTTCTATCTTACCGTTGACGGCTAGTTATTTGACCTTTGATGTTACATAAAAGATAATGGCATCATGATAGTGACAGTCGGCTATTACTTGATCTTTAAGGTAAGTTAAAGGTTTATACATTTTCCATTGCTGCATATTTACTTCAAGTTAGCAAATGTCATCTGATTGGAAGACTCTTGAAAGTAGGCTAATCTATGAAAATCCATGGATAAAACTACACGAGGATAAAGTAAAAACATCGTCTGGAAAGACAATGCTATATTCGTGGTATGAATCTGCAGACGTTGTTGTTATAGTTCCATTTCTTGAAAATAGTACGCTACTTATGATTAAGCAGTACAGATATCCTTTGCATAAAGTCTTGTTAGAATTCCCAGCAGGACATATTGAAAACGGAGAAAATCCTAAAGATACTGCAATAAGAGAGTTAGCAGAAGAAACAGGCTATCATTCTGAAGAAATTGAATCTGTTTATACATACCATCCGTCAGTTAGCAAAACCAGACAGGTTGTATATATTTTCAAAGCAAAAGAGCTAACAAAAGAAGAAGGGGTTGGCAAATTAAGACATGAGAATACGGAAGATATTAAGGTTGAAAAGGTAAAAGTAAAGGAATTGGCCCAGATGATAACAGATAAAAAGATTGAAAATGCTGGAACATTGATTGCATATCTAATTTGTTGTATGAAAATATAAATTGCATCATTCTATTTAAATTACGTGATGTCAAATGAAGTAACGATTCGTTCAGCTTGTCATGTACATATTCTGATTGGCTTTCTTTACATATTTATGATACACCTTGTCCCTCAGTCATATTGTTATCTCTTTCATCCGATCTACAATTTTAGAAAGAATCCTGTAGCAAATTCTGCCATTATAAAGATGATTACAAATTGCATTGCCGCTTGAATTGCAGCTATTTTGACGTACATTCTCATAAGTCTCTGGATTCTTGACATATCTGGTTTGTTCTTTCTCATTTCAAAATATATACGAAGATTAGTTGGAAGCAGAATTCCAAGTCCTTGTATAAACATAATAGAAACTATCACAAGGACTACTGAAATCCAATAAACAACTGGTGGGCTTAAAGTAATCAAACCCATTTTAGAGGCAAGAAAATAACCAGCAGTGGTTGTGACAGCAGCTACAGTTGGCATGTAAAATACCATTTTTGGCATAAGCCAAGAGATAACTTCTTTACGTGTTGTTAGACTCACATTTCTAAGTACAGGACCTAACAAGAAAGCCATAAAAATGTCAGTTCCAGTCCATAAGATAGCAGTAAATACATGAATATAGTTTAAAAGAAGCAAATTAGCACTAAGTATTGCAACTACTACTGCGATAATTGGTATAATAACCCAAAGATTGGGTAATATAGAGATTTTAGGAGGAGGAGGCTGTTGCTGTACTGCATTTACCATTCCTAATTATGGCATAAAACAAGTATAAAACATGGAGGTTCAGAAGCTCAACAGTGCATAGTAGAAATGAATTCTTTCTGTATATAGAATAACTTTCAAGTTTAGTTATAATTGCAATATATAGATATGGGCTTCATGGAGCCATGGCAAATCATATTTGTTCTTAACACTAGGTCTTATATCTTTATCATGATTCAGTTTCTGATGCATTACTGATGAATTACTGATGCATCTCTAATGGTCATTATTGCTTTCAACTCAACTAATATTCTGGAATAGTGCCTGAAGAGTAGGATCGACTAGTCAAAAAACCAAGTCATTTATGCAATGGAAAAAAGATGTAGGGAAGGGGGCAATACTTTAGCGTCTGATTGAATGTTCCTGCCTGTGTCTCTTTGTAGGCTTACGGTTGCGTTTACCATGAACGGATGTTGAACTTGTATTACCTGTGGTGGAAATATGTACCTGCTTCTAAATCCTGGTGTTATTTCGTACTATTTGGCATACTTATTTCAATCATTTGACTTTCTATCGATGTTTCTCTTTCTCTTATTATTTTTTCAAGTTCTTCTTTACTATATCCCCTAGCAGGTGCTCATTTACATGTATTACTCCTTCATTATACTTTTCAAATGGAGCTCCTATTCTAGAAGGTAAGCTGTCTACCTGTGCTTGTGTAGTAATGATGTTTCCTGGTGGTACGAACTTATTGTCTGGTATTTCAACTCCACCTGTAATAGTACTATCTATTCCTACAGCAACATTATTGACCACTTTTGCATTATATACTATACTCTTCATTCCTACGCAAGTGTCATTTCCGACATAACTTGGAAATCAGCACTCTGAGGATAATAAGCATAACTAGCAGGCATGTTTACATATTTAAAATAGTAGTAGATATACTATGTCTACTAAAATTAAGGGAAGGTTTTCTAAAATAGTTGTTGGAATAGATGGTTCTGAATCTTCTATGGACGCAGCAGACTATGCTATAGAGATGGCAAAGAAAGATGGTGCTGAGGTAATAGCTTTGAGCGTCAACCGCCTTCCATTGTCTTCATATGGCCTAGCAGATCCTCAAGATGAAGTAAAACAATCCAAAGAAATTGAAGAAGTGCGAGAATATAATGAATTATTGAATAAAGTTAGCCTAAATGCAAAACAAAACAATGTACAACTAAAAAAGAAGACCATTAATAGTCAAATGTCTGTTGAGGCAGCAATAGTCGAATATGCAGAGTCTGAAGGTGTTGATCTCATAATCATAGGAACAAAGGGAACTTCCAATATCAAGAATATGTTGCTTGGTAGTATCGCGTCTGGAGTAGTCAAATATGCAACATGTCCAGTAATGGTAGTAAAATGATGTTAGGTATTATTACTTGTAAGTCCTTCATTGTTACTATGATGAATCTGCTTTAGCAAATGTCGAAATATTAAAGATTGATGTTGCAACCTTTAACAGCCCTGATAGTTCCTGTATTGTTATCATACAAAGTAGGGTTACCTATCCTGTATGAGGAGCTTTACCTTGGTTGGATGACACATCAAATGTTACCTCTTCGGGCTGTGGCTCTGGGTGATTTGTTGCTATTTTGCACCATGACTCCATTGAACCTTCATCATCAAAAGCCGTTATACATACCAAAAACTCTTCATCATTTTGAATAGTACCCTGTTCAAAGATAATTGTTGCGCTGCCAGTGTCGTCGTTCTGATCAAAATCTATTTCTTTATATTTGTAAATATCTTCATTCAATGATCTGAACACAAATGCTCTAAAGACTTCTTCTGTATGCGGGTCGTATGCCAGTCTATTTGTGACCCTAGCGATTATCTTGAAATCCGGCAATGTAATATGATACGATTTATCCTATTTATTACTAACTAGAAACTGAAGCATACTCATGATTCTACCTTTCTGCTTAATACGACATATTCTAAAGTAGGGTCAAAGTTCTGCAAATACAACCAAGCTAGTCGTCCTTATACTATTCTATTATCACCTGATGCGTAAAGACATTAAAAAGCTTTATTTATTATTGTAGTTAGCCATAAAACTTTGTTAAGAGAGTTATTAATATTATAATACTTAAAACATACAAAAGATCTCTGAGACAATATATCATAACTTATTTCCTGCCGACATTATACTCGTATTAAGAGTGACTACAAAGGGAGT